>NZ_FOIU01000002.1:600000-900000 GCF_900111495.1 Chryseobacterium wanjuense
TTTTATCTTCGATGAACAGGGGGTTTGTACAAGGGTAATTGAAAAAGTGACTTCTAAAACGGCGGCGGAGCAGATTTTGGAAGGATAGTTTTTAAACACGAATTGCACAAATATTTTCACAAATGACACAATTATTAGTGCTATCTGTGAAAATATTTGTGACAGTCGTATTTCGCTTATTCTGTTTCGTAATACATCAATTCCTCATTATCATCCGGAATGGTGATATATTTCTGGAATTTTAGTCCTAATTTTTCGATAAGTTTTTGGGAAGAAAAGTTATCTTTTGTGGTAATCGCAGAAAGCTTTTTTAAGCCAAAATCATCCATCCCGATGGATTTTACCTTCAAAGCCGCTTCATAAGCGTAACCTTTTCCTTCATATTCGTCTAGAAGAGAAAAACCAATATCTACAACATCCAGACCCTCCCTTTCAAAGATCCCTACTCCTCCGATTTTATGATTTCCTTCTTTTGTAAGAATTAAATAATTTCCGTAGCCCAACCTTTCAAACTGCGGAAGAAAACGGTTTGTGATATAATTTTCTGCGTCGGAAACTGTTTTGATATGACGGTCTCCGATATATTGAATAAATTTTGGTCTGTTGTAAAGATCCAATATAAAATCTCCATCCTCCAAAGACATGGGACGAATGATTAATCGCTCTGTTTCGTAGATTTTATCTGCGTTTTGTTGATTTGGCTGGTTTTTTAGGCTCATCTTTTGGTTCTTCTTTTTTCTCGATTTTTAAAAGCCTTGGATTGTTGGTGCATTTTTTATTGTAAAGTTCAATGTAAGATCCGTTGTCTTTTACAAAATTAATGGTTCCTGTTACCTTACTGATCGTTAAAGTATAATGCTTTTTCTGGTAAGGACATTCTTTTGATATCAGCTTTCCTAAATCCAGGTAATAATTTGAAATATCTTCGTAATAATTTCCTGCAACATCTTTGAAATCTTCATCTACAATATACCCTTCTGTCGCTGCAAAAACCGCTGCATCCTGAACATCATCGATCTTGCCTACAAACTTTTTCAGCCCTTCCAGATCTGTAATATATTCAGTTTTTCCGGCGGAAGAATAAACGATGTAGTAAAAGTTTCCTTCTTCGGCAATGCCTATATTAAAACCGGAATTTTGAGAAACATAATCCTTTGGCACTCCCGATTGTTTAATAATATTATCTTTCCCGTAGCTTTTTTGAATTAAAAGCCAGGAATCTGTTCTCATATTTGGTGTAATATTCTGCAGAATGCTCGCTACACTTGAAAATTGCCTCTTCTGCTGAGCGTACGAAAGTACACCCGAAAGCATAAAAATGACTACACTAAATTTAAATATAAACTTTATCATAATGCAAACAACGCAGAAAGCATACCAAATATTTTACATGAATTTGTCTCCCTTCTTTAAATTTTTTAGGTCGAGAACGTACTCTTTTATCAGCTGATCGTGATCTCTCGGGCAGATAAGCAGTGCCTTATCGGTGTCTACGATGATATAATCTTTCAGTCCGTCAATGATTACAGCTTTATTACTGTTTTTCAATCGGATAACGTTTCCTTTTGAATTGTAGGTAAGAATATGTTTCAGCTTTACGGCATTTCTGTTTTCGTCTTTTTCGGTATTCTCATACACTGAAGTCCAAGTTCCGAGATCGCTCCATCCTAAGTCTGCAGGAATTACGTATACATTTTTAGCCTTTTCTAAAATTCCGTTATCTATCGAGATTTTCTGGACTTTAGGATAAATTAATTCAATACAGCTTTTTTCACTGTCCGCATTGTATTCACAAGCCATAAAATGCTGTGTCATCTCCGGAAGATACGTTTCAAATGCGTGATGAATGCTTTTTACGCTCCAGATAAAAATCCCTGCGTTCCAAAGAAAATCCCCACTTTCCAGAAAGCTTTTTGCAATTTCCAGAATAGGTTTTTCCGTAAAAGTTTTTACTTTGTAATAATCGGAGTCTTTTTTATCTACAAACTGGATGTAGCCATAGCCCGTATCCGGCCTGGTCGGTGTAATCCCCAGAGTTACAAGGTATTCATGTTTTGCAGCTAAGTCAAAAGCAAGTTCTACTTTGTCCAGAAATGTTTGTTCCTTTAAGATCAAATGATCGGCAGGTAAAACAATCATGGTTGCATTCGGGTTTATTTCAGCAATTTTATTGGCCATATAAAGATTGCACGGCGCGGTATTTTTTAATAACGGTTCGCCCACAATATTCTCTTGCGGTACTTCCGGTAACTGCTGATGAGAGAGCTCAACATATTCTTTGTTGGTAATTATAAATATGTTTTCTTTAGGAATTATTTTGCTGATTCTGTCATACGTCTGCTGAATCATTGTACGCCCAACTCCTAAAATATCCTGAAACTGTTTCGGAAATTTCTGTGTACTCATAGGCCAGAATCTACTGCCGATTCCTCCTGCCATGATCACGCAATATCTATCTGATTTTGACATTCTTAAGTGCATTTTTCTACCCTTGCCAAAGGCTTGAAAGAATACTTCCTTCCCGTAGCCAGGTTCTTACAAAGATAGTTTTTTTTAATCAGACCTTCTAATAAATACTTTTCATTTCGGTAAATAAAGAAATCTCCTTTTTGCAGCTTTTCGATAAACTGAAGGGTATCATCTTGTCTTTCAATATGAAAATATTTCACCAAATCCGGGCTTGCCATAAAATTAGCCTTCGGTGATTTTGAAAATTTTATGATGATCGGTCTTAGTTCTTCTTCATATACATCAAGGCTTTGCAGCAGCATTTGCCTGAAGGTTTCCTTCCATTCGTTTCCGTGTGGAGAGATTCTTCTTCCGTATTTTTCAAAAGCAATAAGGTGTGCCAGCTCATGAGTAAGCACAAAGAAAAAAAGCTGCGGAACCAGGGTAGAATTTATCGTAATTTCATGAGAATGATCCGGAAGCTTACGATAATCTCCCAACTTAGAATTCCTGTTTCGTGTAATTTTTATATGAATATAATAATCTGAAAACCAGATTTTTAAATATTGAAGCGTATTTTGTGGTAAATATTTTTCTAATGATTGGATCGACATTTTACAAACTTAGTGGAATTCCCGCATAGAAATTCAACAATTTAAGACTGAAAAGATAATTATATTTCGCCTGAGCAACAGAACCTTGCGCATTGGCGTAGTTGTTCCTCGCAACGTTTACATCATAGATGGTAGATCTTCCCGCTGCATAACTTTTATCTGCAAACTCCAGAGCAAGCTTGGTACTTTTCTCGGCCTGTACCGCAGATAAATAAATTTCATAATTCGCATCAACATCAAACTGAGCCTTCTGAACATTCTCTCTCACCGCCTGTTTCTGTTGCAGCAAAGTGATTTTCGCAATACTTTCATTCAGTTTCGATTGCTCTACCTGAAGTTTTGTAATTCCTTTGTTAAAAATAGGAATATTGACAGAAATGCCTACATTTTGTCCAAAGTTATCATTGTACTGACTGAAAAACGTAGGATCAATAATAGGATTACCATATTGATCATATCGCGTTAAAATATTATTGTAAAAACTTCCGATTCCTGCACTTGCCGTCACCGTAGGCCAAAAAGCTGTTTTCGAAACTTCAGTCTGAGCTTCCGCAGATCGGATTCTGCTTTCTGCCGCTTTTACCTGAGGCTGTGTTTCATAAGCTGTTGTTAAAACCTCATCCACATCTTTCAACTGAGGAGCCAACTGATCCGGAACATCAACATCTTCCACATCAAAATCTTTATACTCTTGAAGCTGTAAAAGCTGAGCCAAAGCAAACAGGCTTCTTCCCACGTTGATTTCCGCCGTTTTTAAGTTTTGCTTTTCTCTTGCCAATCCCGCTTCTGCTTCTGCTAAAACAGTCTGAGCCGTCGTTCCTACTTCTGTCGTTATTTTTGAGCGGTTGTACTGTTTTTGAGCGTTTTCAACCGCTGCCTGAGAAATTTTTACAATTTCTTTATTTAATAATGTTGTTAAATATTGCTGAGCGATCTGAAGCGAAATATCATTTTTAATAGTTTCAATATCATATTGGCTTGCTTCTACATCAAATTCAGTTTTTCTAACGGTTTTTTCCAGTCTCCCGTTGTTGTAAACCAAGATATCCGCGCCTATATTTGAATTATTGCTGAATCTGTCATTTCTGATACTTCCCGTACCCAATGAAGCCTGCCCGAAACTCACACTATTTCCTACACTTGCGGAAACAGACGGAAGATAATTTCGCTTTGCAATTTTCAGATTAAGATCCTGCGTTTGTTTTGAATATTCATTTTGGATCACCTGAAGATTATGTTTTGTTGCATAATCTACACATTCTCTCAAAGACCACTTTTTCTGGGCATTGACAGCCAGGCAAGATAATCCCAAAATAACAGTCAAAACTTTTTTCATATTAAGATTTTTCCTTATTAGACGAATTAAATATAAAAAAGTTACAGCTTCAGAAAATTATTGTTTCATATTTATGAAACTTTTGAGAATTTTGCAGTATGACTATCGAACAATACCAGGAAGCCGTAGATTGGCTTTTCGTACAGGCCCCAAACTACCAGATCGACGGGCAGAAAGCCTATAAGCCGGGATTAGACAATATCATCAGGCTTTGTGATTTTTTTGGAAATCCTCAGGAAAAAATAAAATGCATCCACATCGGAGGAACCAATGGGAAAGGTTCTTCGAGCAATATGCTGGCTTCTGTACTTCAGGAATCAGGGTATAAAACAGGTTTATATAACTCACCTCATCTTATTGATTTTACAGAACGTATAAAAATTAACGGTGAAAATTGTGACAAAGAGTTTGTGTATCATTTCATTCAGAAACTGAAAGATTTGCCCGAAGATATTCAGCCTTCTTTTTTTGAATTTACCACCATCATGGCTTTCGAATATTTTTACCAGCAGAATGTGGATATTGCGATAATTGAAGTTGGTTTGGGCGGAAGATTGGATTCGACAAATATTATTAAACCTTTGGTTTCAGCAATTACAAATGTTCAGCTGGATCATCAAAATATTTTAGGAGATACGCTCGAGGAAATTGCCGGAGAAAAAGCAGGAATCATTAAAAATAGCATTCCTGTCATTTTCGGTGATGAAAATGAGGTTGCAAAAAATATTATTAAAAATAAAGCAGAAAGAGAAAATGCACCTTTCATTGATGCTACTTTATTAAAAACTGATTTAAAATCTGATCTAAAAGGAAATTATCAGGAGAAAAACATTAAAGTGGTGTTAGCTTTAATTGAAGAATTAAAAAAATTAAACTTCAATATTTCTGATGCCAATATTGAAAAAGGGCTTTTGCATGTTCATGAAAATACAGGCTTTATTGGCCGTTGGTTTGAGTTCTCAAAAAATCCGTTGACGATTTGTGATACAGGCCACAACCAAGCCGGTTTGGAGCATGTTTTTGAACAATTAAACTCCATTAAAAAGCATAAACACGTTATTTTGGGCTTTGTAAATGATAAAAAGATCGATGAAGTCATGAAAATCTTACCGGAAAATTCTGAATTTTATTTTGCAAAACCGTCTATCCATAGGGGAAGACACCCGGAAGATTATGAAAACTTACTTGTTGAAGCAAAAATTTCTTATAAAATTTTCGATTCTGTACAGGAAGCGTATCTTTCTGCAAAAGAGCAATGTACAAACGAAGAAATGATTTTTATCGGCGGAAGCAACTTTGTAGTCGGAGAATTTTTAGAAAAAAATTTGGAGATTTCCGAATAAGTCGTATATTTGCACCACTCTAATCGAGGAAACAAAGATAGAGGGTTCTTAGCTCAGTTGGTTCAGAGCATCTGGTTTACACCCAGAGGGTCGGGGGTTCGAATCCCTCAGGACCCACACAAAAGGATCGAAACCTTTTAAAAAAATTCGGGTTCTTAGCTCAGTTGGTTCAGAGCATCTGGTTTACACCCAGAGGGTCGGGGGTTCGAATCCCTCAGGACCCACAGAAATCTCTCAAGAAATTGGGAGATTTTTTTATTTTAAAAAAACCGCAACGTTCTGCTGCGGTTGTTAATATCTTATTTACGGTGGCCCGGCGCGTAATATTTAGCCGATTTTGCCCCGGTTACCTTTTTTACCTGTCCCGGAGGAAGTCCATTATTTCCATTGGGTTTTAAGCGGGGAGCGCAGGAAATTACAAATAATCCTACCAAAATAACAGCTCCTATTTTTTTCAATTTTTTCATATTGCTTTTTTACAATATATAAAAATATTGTGCCAATGTGGGTGATAAATAATTTTATTGTAAAGAGAAAACAGGATTAAAGAATTTTATTGACAATTTTCTGAATAGCAAGCTCTTCCAGACACGCCCAGTCACCTCGATAGCATTCTTTATCGCCGAAAACGGAACATGGTCTGCAGCTCAAATCTTTAATCTGAACCACATCATCCTCACTCTGCCCGAATCCTAAAAATCCGGCATAAGGATGCGTCTGCCCCCAAATAGAAACACATCTCGTTCCCACAAGACTTGCCAAATGCATGTTGGCGGAATCCATAGAGATCATTAATTCTAATTCGGATATTTTGTTCAATTCTTCTGTAAGGCTTAGTTTTCCTGATAAACTCTGTGTATTGGGGATTTCTCTTTCCCATTTTCCCAACGTTTCTGTTTCATTTTTGCCGCCTCCAAAGAAATAGATTTTATGTTTTTGAGCTAAAATTTTCGCTAATTCATAAGATTTTTCCAGCGGAAGCATTTTCCCGCGATGCTGAGCGAAAGGCGCGAAACCAATTCCTGATTTGATTACGGAAAAAGGTCTTAACTGATGCGATAATTCAACCTTAAAGCCCATTTCCCGAAAGACATCGGCGTAGCGTTCAACAGTTTTTTTAAGCTGTGTTTTATGGAGGTTCCAGATATCGGTAAGATGTTCTTTTTCTTCCTTCCCTTTATTGATTTTAAAAACTTTTAACCCTTTTCTGCGATAAATTTTATCTAAAACTTTCGTTCTGATCACATCATGAAGATTTGCTATCAGGTCAGGATGAAATTCCTTCACCAGTTCATTTGCCAATCTCGTTAATCCAAAAAAACCTTTGTAATCATCAAGGTTCACTCCCTTGAATATAACATTCGGAATATCAGAGAATAAGCTTTCAAAATTTTTGCGGGAAACCATGACAATTTCTACGTCTGGATTCTGTTCTAAAAATTCCCGAAACACCGGTGCTGTCATCGCGACATCACCAAAGGCAGAAAAACGATATGCTAGAATTCTTGTCACAATTACGATTTCAACTGATAGGCAACTGCGTAAAATTTAATTTGTTTTGTCATGGCCATCAAACCGTTGGCTCTGGAAGGAGAAAGGAATTCCTGCAGCCCGATTTCAGAGATAAATTCGAAATCAGAATCTAAAATTTCCTGCGTAGAATGACCGCTGTAGATGCTCACCAAAAGAGAAACTATCCCTTTCGGCAAAATACCGTCAGAATCTGCATTGAAAAACAATTTTCCATCTTTGTACTCAGCATCGATCCAGACTTTGCTCTGGCAGCCTTTAATCAGATTTTCGTCAGTTTTCTTATCTTCCGAAAGTCCTTTCAATTCTTTTCCCAGATCAATAATATACTCATATTTTTGTTCCCAATCGTCAAGAAATGCAAATTCGTCGATAATTTCCTGCTGTTTTTCTTTAATGGTCATTTTAACTAATTTCTTTCTGCAAAGATAACCAATTTATAAAAGATAATTTAATAGAGATTTAATATGAAGAAGATTTGAAATTATCCTTAGCTAGAGTTGCAGTCATTCTTTTAAACAACAGAAAAATATACACAATGTTTGTCATCCTGGAAGGATCTTAGCGTTATATTAGAAAACAGTCTGGAAAGATTCGAGTCCAGATGCTTTCAGCATGACAAACTTTACGGAATACTTTTTAAGAGAGAAATAAAATCAAAGCGAAGCCTTTTCAAAAACTTCAAGCAATTTTATTTCTTCATTTTCCCAGCAAAGAATATTTGCTGCTTTTTCAAGCTCGGGCAGATAACTTCTTCTTCCTTTATTTAAAACTCTTTTTATTGCCTCTGCAATACTTTCGGGTCTATGATCTCTGATAATTTCTCCGATATCAAATTGAGCTTTAAGATTCTGCATTTCAGGAAGATTTGACAGAATTAAAGGAACACGTGCCTGGATACAATCCAGTACTTTATTCGGTAAAGAATAATAATAGCTGTCCCCTCCATTTTCTTCGATGCTCATTCCACAATCTACCGTCGGTGTAATTTTCCTTAAATCTTCAGGTAATAATTTTCCTAAAAACTGAACTTTTTGTTGAAGATTTTCTTTAATTACCAAATCTTCATATTCCTTTTTCTTGGGGCCATCTCCGGCAACTTTAAAAATGACATTTTCCAGGTGATGCATTGCCAAAATAGCTTTATCAATACCCCGAAAAGGATTAATGACACCTTGATACAAAAGAATTTTCGGATTATTTTCAAGAATTTCTCCAGTAAAATCTAATTTTCTGGGAGCATTTTGAACCACAACAGGCAGAATTCCGTACTGATTTTTAAACCAATTGGCATATCCTGAACTTGCCGTCATCATAAATTGGATCTTCGGGATTACATTTTTTTCCAGATAACGCCATAATTTTTGTGACATTTTGCCCTGAATTGCCGGCATTTCGGAAAAAATTTCATGACTGTCAAAAACTAGCGGAATATTTAGCTTTTTTGATATTAAATAATTCGGAAGCAGAGCATCCAGATCGTTGGCATGAAGAATCGTGTTTTTATCCGCTTTTTTCTTTAGTTCATGGTACAATTTCCAGTTGAATTCGAAATATGCGGTTTTTAAACTTGTTGAAATTAATTTTATTCTATTAAAAGCATAAGGCCGCGAAATTTTTTCACTTCCACCCCAGTCGTTTCCTATCAATTCAATGCCGTATCCGTTTTCATGTAAAGTCCTGCAAACCTTCTCTATACGCTGATCTGTGTACAGATTACTAAAAGCAGAGGTAATGACTTTTTTTCTGTTCATTACTTTTTTTTATCCGCTAAAAGGTGGTAAATTTGAATAAAGCAAATCATCCCGTTTGGGATGATTACCGGCCAGAGCATTCCGCTGAAGATACCATAAATGACAAAACATATACAGCCGACCATATTGACAATTCTAATTTTTCTTACATCTTTCAGGATAAAACTCAACACGATAAAAAGTGAAGCAGAATATCCGATATAAGTAGCAGTTTCGGGGTTCATGAGAAAAATTTAGAGCAGAACAAACTTAATCATTTTCAATAAGATAATAAAATTTTTTCTGCCATAAAGTCATTTATTGATTTTTGGTAAAATATTTGTAATTTAGATAATGAATAAATGGCAATGCTGCTTTTATTCTAATGAGATATATTATGGATTATAAGTTTTCACAAGGTTTGAGCCAAGTGTTCAAACAAAGCAAAAGCGAAGCTAAAAGGCTGAAAAGTGAATTTCTTAATACAGAACATCTACTTTTAGGTATTATAAAAACGGAAAACTCTGCAAAAGAAATCCTTCAAAACCTTAATGCGGATTTAACACAAATCAGAAGAAAAATTGAAACTCTAAATACAGCAAGTCTAAATCCTATTTCTGAGGAGGTTACCAATATTTCTTTCACTAAGATGGCAGATCATGCGATCAAACGTGCGGAGCTGGAATGCAGACAATACAAAAGCAATGAGATTAATACCGTTCATTTGCTTTTAGGCATTCTATACAAATATGAGGACCCGACTTCAAATATTTTAGGAGCTTACGACATCGATTATGAAGGAGTTTCAAAAGAGTATCAGACGATGCTGAAAAATTCCGGACAGGCACCACAGATGAGTGCTTATGACGACGATGATGAAAGAGAGGAATTTGAGCAAATGAGAAAGCCAACAGGAAATTTAGGTTCCGGAAAAAGTAAAACTCCTACTTTGGACAACTTTGGTAGAGACCTTACTTCTTTGGCAAGAGACGGGAAATTGGACCCTGTGATCGGTCGTGAAAAAGAAATTGAGAGAGTTTCTCAGATTTTATCAAGAAGAAAGAAAAACAATCCGTTGCTTATCGGTGAACCGGGTGTTGGTAAATCTGCCATCGCTGAAGGTTTGGCCTTAAGAATTCAACAGAAGAAAGTTTCAAGAGTTCTTTATGGTAAAAGAGTGATCACTTTGGATCTGGCGAGTTTAGTTGCCGGAACAAAATACCGTGGTCAGTTTGAGGAAAGAATGAAGGCGATCATGACGGAGCTGGAGAAAAACAGAGATGTCATCTTATTCATTGATGAGCTTCACACTATTGTCGGTGCGGGAAGTTCTACAGGAAGCTTGGATGCGTCAAATATGTTCAAACCTGCTTTGGCAAGAGGAGAAATCCAATGCATCGGGGCAACTACCCTGGATGAATATCGTCAGTACATCGAGAAAGACGGTGCTTTAGAAAGAAGATTCCAGAAAGTAATGGTGGAGCCGACTTCGATCGAAGAAACCGTTCAGATCTTAAATCAGATTAAAGATAAATACGAAGAACATCATAATGTAATCTATACTCCGGAAGCAATTCTGGCATGTGTCAATTTGACATCAAGATATATTACAGACCGTTTCTTACCGGATAAAGCGATTGATGCCATGGATGAAGCCGGATCTCGTGTTTATATTAAAAACATGAAAGTTCCTACAGAAATCATTGATTTTGAAAAGAAAATCGAAGATATCAAGGAAATGAAGCAGAAAGCAGTAAAAGCTCAGGATTATCTTGAAGCAAGAAAACTGAAAGATGAAGAGGAAAGACTTCAGATGGAACTGAATGCTGCCCAGGATAAGTGGGACAAAGATGTGAAGGAGAAAAAAGAAACCGTAACAGAAGAAAATGTAGCGGAAGTGGTTTCCATGATGAGTGGTGTTCCGGTAACGAAAGTAGGTAAAAATGAGCTTGATAAATTAGCTCAGATGGACGGAAAACTGAACGGAAAAGTAATCGGTCAGGAAGACGCTGTGAAAAAAGTTGTGAAAGCAATTCAGAGAAACAGAGCCGGACTTAAAGATCCGAACCGTCCGATCGGTACTTTCATTTTCTTAGGAACAACCGGTGTCGGTAAAACGGAGCTGGCCAAAGTAATGGCAAGAGAATTATTCGATTCTGACGAAGCTTTGATCAGAATTGATATGAGTGAATACATGGAAAAATTTGCGGTTTCAAGATTAGTTGGTGCGCCTCCGGGATACGTTGGATACGAAGAAGGTGGACAATTAACAGAAGCGGTGAGAAGAAAACCTTATGCTGTGGTTCTTTTGGATGAGATCGAAAAAGCTCACCCTGATGTATTCAACATTCTGTTGCAGATTTTGGATGAAGGTCACGTTACGGACAGTTTAGGTAGAAAAATTGACTTCAGAAATACGATTATTATCCTTACTTCAAACATCGGTACGAGAGATCTTAAAGATTTCGGAGATGGTGTAGGATTCGGAACTTCTGCGAAAAAGTCAAACACAGATACCAGAGCAAGAAGTACCATCGAAAATGCGCTTAAAAAAGCATTTGCCCCTGAATTCCTAAACAGAATTGACGATATTATCATCTTCAACTCTCTTGTACAAGACGATATCAAGAAAATTATTGATCTTGAATTGAACAAACTGTACAGCAGATTAGAAAAATTAGGGTACAAAGTGGAATTAACCGAAGAAGCAAAAGACTTCATCTCTGAAAAAGGCTGGGATAAAGACTTCGGCGCAAGACCATTGAAACGAGCTATCCAGAAATATATTGAAGATTTATTAGCCGAAATGCTGGTAAACAAACAATTGAATGAAGGAGAAACTGTAGTTCTTGACCTTAATGAAGCGAAAGATGCACTCACAGGAAAGGCTTCTAAAACTAAGAAGTCTGCTGCTGAAAAGTCTTCTCAATCATAAATAAATAATTTGATTATAAAAAAAGCATCGGGAATTTTCTCGATGCTTTTTTGTTTTTTATCTTGCAACCCTTGTCAAGGTTTAAAACCTTGACAAGGGTCATTATTTGTATTAAAAATTGGAGGATTACACAGATCTTTAACCAAAATCATATGTGCAAATCTTGTGAAAATCTGTGGTAGAAAATAATTAAAGCCCCACCACAAAACCAATACTCGGAACCAACCCTGTTGAAAAAATACTTTCATTTTCTTTCCAGAGAACATTATACATCAAACCTATCTGCATGAAAGAATTATTCCCGATTCGCTGCATATATCCGCCACCTAGATATAAAGCATCTTCTTCTGCATTCGTTTTATAGTCGTAATATTTATGTTTATAATTAATGAAATAATGCTGATAATTAGCACTTAAATAAAAAGTTCGGGCAATATAATAATTCAGAAACGGGCCAACACCAAACATTGTCGAACGATAATAATCCGAAGTCTGCCACGAAACGCTTCCCACTACTCCACCTTCAAGATCATTGGTAAGCCTGTAACCTACTCTGGGAGAAGCCTGTAAGTAAAATGCGCTCTGGCTTCCGAAACCAACCCCGATTCCGCCCCCGAAAGTCCAGCGGTTGGTGCTTTCGGGTGAAGCTCCTACGGAAACCTGGGAAAAAAGAACCCCTGAAATCATTACAAATAAAGAAATAATAAACTTTTTCATATTACATTGTTTTTATCGATGTTTAAAATTATGGTTTTTTTGCGAATTTATTTAGTTGTATTTTTGCGGCGTCAAACTAAGAACTCCCGTTAAGAGTTTCGTAAAATTGAAATACAATGAAAGTAGTAGTAGGCCTTTCCGGAGGCGTAGACTCAAGTGTAACAGCATATTTGCTGCAGCAGCAAGGTCATGAAGTGGTGGCTTTGTTTATGAGAAACTGGAATGATGCTTCCGTGACGTTGGAAGATGAATGTCCGTGGATTGAGGATAGTAATGATGCCCTGATGGTTGCCCAAAAGCTGGGAATTCCGTTTCAGGTGATCGATATGAGCGAGCTTTATAAAGAAAGAATCGTGGATTATATGTTCGATGAATATCAGAAAGGAAGAACCCCGAATCCGGATGTTTTGTGTAACCGGGAAGTAAAATTCGATGTTTTCATGAAAACGGCAATGTCATTGGGTGCTGATAAAGTAGCTACAGGACATTATGCGCAGGTAACTTCCACTTTTGATGAAAACGGAAAGGAAATTTTTCATCTTCTGGCAGGAAAGGATAATAATAAAGATCAGTCTTATTTTTTATGTCAATTAAGTCAGGATCAATTGTCTAAAGCTTTGTTTCCCATTGGAGAATTAACAAAACCCGAAGTAAGGGAAATCGCGAAAGAAATCGGATTGGTAACCGCTGATAAAAAAGATTCTCAGGGATTATGCTTTATCGGAAAAGTGAGCCTTCCGCAGTTTTTGCAGCAGCAATTGGTTCCCAAAGAAGGAGAAATTGTAGAAATTTTCAGAGATTCTCCTATTTTCGCAGAAGAAACTCCAGTATTTTCTTCAAAACAGGAAGAACTTGAATTTTTAAGCAAAAAAATCAATTATAAAAAATCCGGCGGAAAAGTAATTGGAAAACATCAGGGAGCCCAATTTTTCACGATCGGACAAAGCAAGGGTCTAGGAATCGGCGGACACAAAGAAAGTTGTTTTATCATCTCCAGAGACATGGAAAACAATATTCTTTTTGTGGGTGAAGGTCACAGCTTCCCCGGATTGTACAAAAAAGCATTGAAAATTGACAATTCTGAAGTTCATTGGGTGCGTGAAGATTTAGCCTTAAAAAATGGAGAAACGATGGAAGTAATGGCAAGGATACGATACAGACAACCGTTGCAGAAAGCGACATTACATCAGTTTGAAGATGGCTTTTATATCGAATTTGAAGACGCCCAATCTGCCATCGCGGAAGGACAGTTTGCGTCTTGGTATATTGGTGATGAGCTTTTAGGAAGCGGAGTTATTGCGTAATGAGATACTAGATTTAAGATTAAATTTAGATTCCATTAATTCTTAAACTTTTTAAACTAAAGGATTAAACATAACAAGAGGTTTGGAAATTTCCAAACCTCTTTTATTTATCAAAATTTGACTTTAGCTTCTTTATTCCTGAATTGTAATAGTTTTACTAGATGAAGTATGTGCAGAAAAATACCCCAAAGCTCCATTGCTTATATTACTCGGAGGATTAGTAGGCGTAATGGTAGCTCCTGAATTATGCAAAACGGCTTGCGGAAAAGCTTTAAAGTAATTATAAACTGAAGCATCAATACATTGCAATTCTACTGTCACATATTGATTTACTCCATACTGAACATCAATAGAAATAGGTTTACCGTTTACTTCTCCATTCCCAATTTCGTCTGACATTACAGTATAACTAGTATCGTTATTGTCATCGTCTTTCAGTTTACTTTTAAAAAGATAATAATTCCCTTTGGCTGCCGGATCAGTAAAAATAGGAATAAGCCCTGAAACATTATTAAATCCGTCAAAAATTTTGGACTGTTTTACATCATCCAAATTCACATATTCCGGCATTTTACTCGTTGCCTTATAGGTAACTCCGTCTACAGTAACCGATAGTGTATAAATCTCTCCGTAATTGGACACAAGATTGACTGGTTTATAGACTCCGTTTTCATATTTCAATGTATCAACATGTCCTTGACTATCACTTACTGTCACGATTGCATTCGCCACGGGTGAGTATTCATCATCTCCCGATGAGATTTTAACGGTTCTCGATACAGCAACAAAAGACTGCCCATTTTGATCAGAAATATTTCCTTCGATAACTATTCTCCCACTCATATTATCTAAAGGAATATCCGCATCTCTATCTCCGCAACTTAATAAAAGAAGCATAAAAGCGGAGATAATAAAATATTTTTTGTTTATCATCATTTTTTTACGGTTTATATTAAAATTTAAAATTATAGGCCACATTGGGAACAATGGAAAGCAGCGTCTCCTGTTTTGCCCGTATTGTATTTGTAAACATATCTTTTTCAAAACTAATGGTATAAGGATTTTGTTTGCCATAAATATTATACACTCCAAAAGACCAAGAGCTTTTAAAGCGTTTTGTTGTCTTCGGTTCATAAGTTACATTCAGATCAAGACGGTGATAAGCCGGCATTCGATTACTGTTTCTTGCACCATATTGAAACACGGTTTGTCCGTCGATGTTATACACCCCGACCGGAAAAGTCACTGCATTTCCTGTACTGTAAACAAAAGCTCCTGAAAATGTTATTGCAGGCGTCAATTCATAGCTGGCAACCACAGATAGATTGTGGGTTTTATCAGAATTGGCATTGTACCAGTTCCCTTCATTGATTCCATCAATTTTTCTTTCCGTTTTAGATAATGTGTATGAAACCCAACCTGTAAGCCTGCCTTTTGTTTTTTTTGCTAAAAGCTCAAATCCGTAAGCTCTTCCGATACCGTTATACAAAAGGTTATTTTCCACATTATCCAGCACATCTACTACTAAACCGTCTTTATAATCGACAAGATTTGCCATTTTTTTATAGAATACTTCGCTTGTCACTTCGTAGCCTTTATTAAATTTCTTGGTATAAGCAAGATTCACCTGATCCATCGTTAACGGTTTTTTGAGATTCAGCCAAATATCATTATTAATAAATTGGCCATACCCTCCGTTACTTAAAGTCTGTAAATTTTGTGTAAGTCTCGTGTAACCCGCCCGTATACTATTATTTTTATTAAATTCATAATTTAACATCAAACGAGGCTCAAAATTGATATACCTTTTGGAAGTTTCTCCATCCTTTTCAATGTCCTTCCCCCGATTAAGCATTGACAGCCTTACACCATAATTCATGAAAAGTTTTTCGGAAATTTTATAATCATCATTAAAATACAATGCACTTTCCCACATTGTTCTTTCTTTCTTAAGAAATTCAGAATTGATGTAATCCGGAAGTTTATTGGTGAAAAAATCATAATAAGAAGCCTGCAGTCCGTAATTAAATGTATGACTTGTTCCTACATAATTTGAAAAATCCTGCTTAAATCCCCAGTTTCTGACGTTGGGGTTAATTTCCACAATATTTCCGGTATAGCCTATGATATTCGTTCTATAATCATAGTTACTGTATGTGAGCGATGTATTTGAAAATAAATTGCTATTGATAATACTATTCCATCTCAGTGTACCAACTAAATTTCCCCAATTGTTTTTAAACTTATCAAAAGACATAATATCTCTTCCAAGATAGCTCGAAAAGTGAATACTATTATTTTTATTAATCTGATAATTAAATTTTGCGTTTAGATCATAGAAATATAATTTAGTATTTCCTCCGTTTTCTCCAGTAGAATTCAGGAAAAGATCCAGATATGTACGTCTGGCAGAAACAATAAAAGATGATTTTCCTTTTTGGATAGGCCCTTCAAAGCTTATTCTACTGCTTATCAAACCGATCCCTCCTGCAACTCCAAAGTTCTGGTTATTTCCTTCCTTCATTTTCACATCAACAACGGAAGATAGTCTTCCCCCATATTGAGAAGGAATATTGCCTTTATACAGAGTAACACTCCTCAGCGCATCGCTGTTAAACGTACTGAAAAAGCCCGCCAAATGAGAATTATTAAAAACCGGAGCCTCATCAAGCAGTATAAGGTTTTGGTCTAAATTTCCTCCCCGCACGCTGAATCCCGAACTTCCTTCCTGCGAGCTGACTCCTGGCAAAAACTGTAATGTCTTCATAATATCTTTCTCGCCAAGCAAAACAGGAAGCTTAGAAATCCCCTGAATATCAAGTTTTTCAGCTCCCATTTTAGATTGTGTGGAAAAAGCTTTTGATCTTTTTACATCTTTTAGATTAATTTCTTCAATAAGGTACTCATCCTTTTTAAGAGTCCAATCTATCTTTTTTGTAGAATCAAGATGAATGTTTTGGGCAGCGTCCTTGTGCTTGTCGTGACTGATTATCAGCGTATAATCATTTTCCGGTAACGATAAGGAATAGAATCCGTATTCGTTGGTTTCAATAGAGATTTCAGGTTTTTCTTTAATTTTTATGACAGCTCCGGATATGAGCTCTCCCGTGTCTTGGTCTTTTACGACTCCGTTAATAGAATAATTTTTTTGGGCATAGGAACATACTGACAAAAAAACTGCCATTGTTGTTATTCTCATCATTGTGGTTTATCTTTTTACTTTTCACAAAGATATATAGATTTTAACCTTCACAAAATTTATACTCAAGCAGTCAATTTTTCTCAAAAATTTAAAATATTTACTAAAAACATTTTTAAAATTATTTTTTTTTGGCTATTTAACTTAAATAACTGTATTTATTAATTTGTTTGAATATTTTACGTTTTTTTAAATAATTCAAAACAAAGATAGATTAATATTATTTTAACTTTTTGGCATCTCAACTGGGTTATTTTGAGGATAATTTTAACTTTTTATTAAAATAAAATAACATAAAATAAATATAAAAAACACCCTCGAAAAACAAAATGAGTAAAAGATACCCTACTGGTTTATCTAAAATCATCCCTTTTATTAATTTCACCATTCCTAACACAAAAATGAGAATGATGAAAAGTATGGTTACTTTCGTTACTCTTTCTTTTAAAAAATTCAGGACAAAAACCGAAGTGTAAAAACATAGCAAAAGAATCAGGTAAAACTTCAGAAAATCCGGACCTTTCAAAGAAATGGGATTATAAGTTTCTTTCTCCGTAACAAGCCAGAAAAAACTTATTACTACTGAAACTGAATGAATGAGTATATTTTTCATAGTTATATTTTTTTAACCTCCGCAACCACCACATCCACCGCAGCCACCTCCACAACCACCGCCTCCACTGCAACCAGAGCCGCCTCCGCTACAGCCTCCGCCATCATTATTACCCTTATCTTTTTTGTGAGGATCTGAAACTTCATTGTCTCCGAGTATCGATTCGACGATTCCAAAAATAAAAATACTTGCACAGACAACTACCATAAACATCACACTGATAAAGCCTTCTCCATCTGAACATGAATACATCAAAAGCAAAATTATGAGTGGAGAAAAGACAGCCATTCTTTTTAACCATGACTTTACTTTGGGCTTTTCTTTCCAGATTTCTTCCGGCGCTTCCTGCTGAAATATTTCCCGATAGCTTTTTAAAGTGTCCGAAAACCAGTTCTGATGCTTTTCTTTTTCTGCAAAACCACCTTTTGATGGGTGATGATGAAGTTTTTTCTGTAAAATATTCGGGCAAAATTCTTCCCAATAATTCTGAGTATAAATAAGATGCATATGCCAAACTTTATCTACTATTTCGCTTGGCGAAGCTCCGTTGGGAAGAACACAGCAGAGGTAAACGAATTTTTTATACTCTTCTATCGCTTT
The DNA here is from genome assembly GCF_900111495.1 of Chryseobacterium wanjuense. Lineage (NCBI taxonomy): Bacteria > Pseudomonadati > Bacteroidota > Flavobacteriia > Flavobacteriales > Weeksellaceae > Chryseobacterium > Chryseobacterium wanjuense. Next base: position 618,373 of record NZ_FOIU01000002.1, read on the forward strand.
TTTAGTAAAATCTAAAGTCCATTTTTCTTCTTTGGCTAATTTTTTTGAGAAAGGAAAATCAACATTGGGAGTGTCTAACGAAAATTCCTGAAGTCTGCTCCAGAGGGAATCGTTTTGTAATAACATTTTTGTTTCCATTGTCTTAACTTTTATTTTCTACTCAAATATGGATTGAATTAAAAATATAAAAGTCTTACAACAGTCTTTTTTGGTTGTAAAAAAATCTTAAATTAGTCTTATCAATAAAACCCAATCCATGAAAAAAGAAGATATCCTGCATCTGGAGAAACTGATGAACTTTTTAAGTCTTCATTTCTTAAAGAAAAACCATTGGCACGATGTCACGAAAACCGAATGGTCATACATCGTTGCAGAGATTAATGATCTTATTGTTGCAGATCATGCGGAGAAAAACATCAAGAAAAACCCTGATTTGCTGGGATCAAATTACCTTTATGAACATTTGATTATCAATAAGCTAAAGAAATATTATCAGGACGAAAAAATTGTATTAAGCAAGCCTAATCTTGCCAAATTAAGCCTTATTGTAAAGGTATTGGGATATTCAAATTATATTGATTTTATTAATACCAATACAGAATCATTCAATTTTAATGACCTGAGAATTGATATGAATAATGCAAAACAAAATACAAAACTGTTGGATCGATTGGTTGGCAGCTGGTATTCTTACAACAGAAATCTCCCGGATAATCCTTTGCAGGCTAAAGACAACCGCATCTGGCGTTCTGCCATGGAAATCTACAAATCTGAAACTTCCGGCGAATATTTTATAGAGAGAAGCGGTGGCGATCATCACAAGTATTTTGGGAAGGTGACCGCTTATTCCGACTATGTTTTTATCATCATGAACAGCAATACTTTCATTCGCCAGAGACATTTTATTTCAAGAATAAAAGATATCAAGGAAAAGTTGAAAAATCCAGATTATAAGCTCCATGAGTTGCATTTTATAAGTACTTGTATCAGTTTTAATCAGGAGCCGATCGCTCTTTTCGAAATCTTTCAGAAGGCAGACCGAAAGACATTTCTCCCCGATTCCATCAGCTTTCCGATTGACAGCGATGAAATTCCAAAATCAATTATAAAACAACTTGAAGACACGGAGTCTAATAGGATTGATTATAGGTGATGCGGGTTTCGAGTTTCGGGATGCGAGTTTTGAGTTGCGAGTTGTTGATTGATGGTTGATGGTTGATAGTTTTGAAAGTCTTGGCTCTTTTTACTTTTCCCTTTTTCCTTATAAAACTAATTCACTAGCCAATCTTTAAAATCTTTCACACGATCGCGGCTCACGGTAATTTCTTCCTGTGGCTGAAATTCCAGTTCTACCTTATAATTGGGCGAAGTATGAATGTTTTTGATGTAATCTGAATTGACAATAAACTGTCGGTTTACCCGGAAAAATTTCTTTTCATCCAGAACATCTTCCAGTTCATCCAGCGTAAAGTCTGAAGGATAAGCCCGATCCTGAGTCTGCAGGTAAACAATTTTGTTTTCACTGTAAAAACAACTTACTTCCTGGGTCTGAACAATCTTCAAATTGTATCCGATCTTCACTAAAATCCGGGAAAGCGTCGTCTTATCTTTTTTTATTAATTCTTTGATTTCCTTAGAATTGACAGAGTTATCTGAAGGAAGGAATGATTTGAATTTTTCAATCGCACCACTCAGATCTTCATCTAAAATAGGCTTTAAAAGATAGTCGATACTGTTTAGTTTAAACGCTTTTAAAGTGTATTGATCAAAAGCTGTCGTGTAAATAATAAAACCTTTGGTAGGAACTTTCTCAAAAATATCGAACGACAGACCGTCTCCTAAAACAATGTCTGAAAAAATCAGTTGGGGATGCTCGTTATTGGAAAACCATTCCACCCCTTCTTCTACAGATTCTATCTTTGCAACCACTTCTATTTCAGGAAATTCGCTCAGCATTCTTTCCAATTTCCTTGAAGCAGGTTTTTCGTCTTCGATAATGACTGTTTTGATCATTGAGTTCCCGTTTTTTAGTTTTAAAATTCGAATAAAAATACTTAAAAGATATCAGTTTTTAAAATTGAATCGGCTCTTTTGATTTTCCCATTTCTTTCTGTATAACTTTTCTTTCCCATTCGGAATCGAGAATGAATAATTTTACGGCTTTTACGGTCAAAATAATTCCCCAAATCGTAAGAATAATAGAGCCTTTAAATAAAGAGAAATCCAGTTTTCCTTGTTCAAAAATATCGTTAAAAAAAATAATTGCTGAAACAATTCCAAACCATAGAAGGCTTTTATAGAATTTTTTTAATTGATTTACTCTTTCCTGTGCTTGATTATAGTCCATTGTATTAAGTTTTAAAGGTTATTATTAAAGTGTTTTTGTATTTTTTCTTTCTTCTTCCATTAATTCTCTGATCTTTTTCTCTTCCCAGTTTCTTCCGATTCCGAAAGTATTGATTCCGTGTGCGACAAGACCTATTCCCCAACCCAGCATCGGCCAGTAAAACCATAATTGATCTGGAGAAGTCAAAAGATTAAGAAACACTAAAAACGGAATAACCAGGCAATATGAAGTAAGATTTCCGTAGAATCCTTTCAATTCTTTTACTCTTCTTGTTGCTCTTTCGTATGCAAGATTTTCTTTGTTGAATGATGTAGTTTCCATAATTGTTATGATTTAAAAAAGTTAATTTGTTTGTTTTTGTTGAGACAAATGTAGGTCGGAAAACAGGCTCAAATCAATTTTATCTTACCGAACCGTAGAAAATGCAAACTGAATTGTAAAAAATGGGGAATAATGAAAATTGTGGAGATATTTTAAGCGTGATTTTTCTTTTAAATAGATGCTTCGATAGTTCGACAAACTCACTACAAGCTTTGCTCAGCAAGACATTCCTTATACTTGTTTTATTTTAACCGTTCATTTATAACGATGCCCACTGAGCTCTATTGGTGCATTTAAAAATTTTTAATACATAAAAGGAATCAGCTTCTTTGTTTTTCTTCTGTATTCCAGGTATTCTTCTCCGAACTGCTCGATCAAAGTTCGTTCTTCAATTCTAATCCTGTAGCTGAATGCTACAAAAGGTGGAATGAAAGCAAAAAGCAGTGATAGCCAATTATTTAAGTATAATCCAAGTCCGAGGGAAGTCAACAAAGAAAATGAGTATGACGGATGTCTCAGATATTTGTAAAAGCCTTCTTTTTTGATTTTGTGATTTTCCCTGATCGTAACATCCACCGTGAAATATTTTCCTAAAGACCTGATAATGAAAACCCTTAAAATAATTCCAATAAGAATAAATGCTTCGCCTACATATAAAATCCAGAGTTCATTTGTAATCGGGAATTCAGTGATGTAAGAAAATGTGACCGCCAGTGCAACCGAAAGCGGAATCGCGATCCACAAAAGATTAAGGGTAGATTTGTCCTTGCCTTTTTTATCTTTTTCACCGGATTTTAAAATGTTTTTGTATAGAAATTCACTCAAAAACCAGGCAATCATTGAAATGGTAAATATGATTCCTAAAGTATTCATTTTGTTGTTTTTATATTGTGATAAATGTTTCGATGGTTTGACAAGCTCACTACAGGCTAAGCCAAGCATGACATTTCTAATAGTACTTTTCTATCGTTTATGCTGTGTCATATTGAATCTTCCAGATTATAGACGTTCACTTTATTTAGAGCTTTTTTCCTTCTCCATCAGCTCTTTAATTTTCTTTTCTTCCCATTTATTTCCTAACACAAATCCGGGTAGAAACACACTCATTCCGTAACCCATGACTCCGATTCCCCAAAACAACGGAAGTGAGAAATATTTTAACCGCCAAATGCTTTCGTTAGGTTTCAATCCTCTGTAATTCAAGAACAGGATAAAAATATTCACAGCGAAATAAATGAATGTAAAGACATAGAAATTCTTAATTTTTTTCACCCTTCGTTCCGCTTCTCTGTATCTGATATCATCTTTGTCAATATTTTCCATGATGTTTGCTTTTTATCGTTTGTTTTGTTTTTCTAAAATTTCCCGGATCTTTTTTTCTTCCCAGCTTTTACCAATGGCAAAAACACTCATCCCGTGGGCTGCCAAGCCAATTCCCCAACCCAGCATCGGAAAATAAAACCAAATGTTTTTTGGGTTTGTCGTTAAATTAATGATCATCAAAAAAGGAATGATAATACAGTAAGAAATAAGGTTTCCATAAAAACTCTTGATTTCCTTTACCCTTTTCTGTGCTCTTTCGTAGGCTTTATCTTTATCTTCTATTTTTACACTCACAACGTTTGGTTTATCTGCCAATACCGGAAGTTTTACTTTAAAATAATCTTCGGATTTTTCGATGAAAACATTTCGTTTCGTAAGCAAAGAATATCGCTGAACAATATTCGCCAAACCGATGCCTGAGCTTTCTTTTATTTGTTCTCTTACCTGCAGATTATTCTCTATGCAAAGTGTATCATTTTCAGAAAAGATTTTTATGATCAGTGGTTTTGAAGATGTGGCAAAATTATGCTTGATACAGTTTTCCAACAGCAATTGTAGTGACAACGGCACCACAAATCTCCTGTAATCTTCTTTTTTAACATCAAAAACAAAATCTACACTGTCTTCGAATCTGGTTTTCAGCAGATCACAATAGGTTTTTGCAAATTCCAGCTCGTCTTCTACAGTAACTAATTCCTTGTCTTTCTGTTCCAAAACGTATCTGTAAATCTTTGACATTGAAGCTGTAAACTTCTGCGCCTGTTTCGGATTTTCATCAATTAATGAGCTTAAAACATTTAAAGAATTAAACAAAAAATGCGGATCAAGCTGGTTTTTAAGGCTTTCAAATTGTGCGTTGGCCGATTTTGCAATCAATTTCTGCTCTACCACCTCTTTTTTGGAGGTTTTCCGAAGCTCTTCCATGAAACTTTTTGCGTGCAGGAAAGCCGAGATCAGCAGTGCAATATTGATCATGAACCAATTGGAAGTGTTGTATTTGCTCGAAAAAAACTCTTCTGTCGTCGCCGTCTTCTGGATCACTACAAAATTCATATAGTTGCAGAAGTACACTAAAATAAAATTGGCAATCAGAATCGAGATCACACTTAAAATTGCCCTCGTTCTCGTTGTTTCAGACCAGGGGAACTTTTTGTTGAGAAAATCGTTAATCAAAGCATTTCCGAAGCCAAGAATAAACGAATACATCGTGGAAACCAAAAGGGTAAGCGCAAAGTTTTTAAAAGTCTTTTCGTCATTAAAAACAAAAAAGAAAAACAAAGCCGTTCCCAGCGATATCCACAGTAATATTATTATGCCTTTACGTTTCATAGCAGTTTTCTTGGTTCAAAATTAGCTGATATTAAAGGTATCAAAAATTATTTTTTGCTGAGCCGTCATTTTTGCTGACTGAGCCGCATAAAAAAACCTTCCGCAAAAAACAGGAAGGTTTCAGATGAGATATTAAAAAATATTATTTTTTTGCACCATTAGCGAAATATTCAGCTTCTGCTTTACCCCAGCTTGGATCTAGAGCTGATTTCGGAGTGTACGAATTGAATTTTGCCAGAGCATCTTTAAACTGCTCTATTCCCTTTGTTTTGCTTCCTCCGTATTGCTCAGGCGTGAAATACGTGTCTTCAGCCTTAATTAAAGCAACTCTTGGGTTGTTCGGATCAAGCTTTTCAGCAATTTTCATTTCTTCAGCTGCTTTTGCTCCGTCTGTCATATATCTTTGTTGAGGATTTACCATCATTTTTAAAGAATAAGCCATTTTGGTCAACAGGTGAAGTTCTGCATTGTCAGTTGGAGCCACGTGAGCTGCCGCATCGATGTATTTCTGAGCCTGCCCTGCAATGAAATCCAGATCCTGAGTTTTTCCTTCTCTCATTAAAACTCTCCCTTTTTGGATATTAGCCAAAGCAGCGTAATAAAAAGGCAGCCAGTTGTTTTCATCCTTTCCTGCAATTCTGTGAAAATTATTCGCTACCGTTGTATATTCTTCTACCGTTTTACTGGTTTCGATCTTTGCGATATTTTCTTTCATTGCTTTTTCGTAATCAGATTGAGCGAAAGCTGTTAAGCTCACAAAAGCTAAAGCAAAACTTAATAGATATTTCTTCATTTTTTCTATTTTTTTAAGGTTATATTTTATATTATTCAAAGATATGTATTTAATTTATATAATTAAATCATCAAAAGGTTAGTTTATTGAGATTTTTATAAATTATTATTAATGGCATCCTGCGTTTTATCAACCCCAAAGCTGATGAAAGCTCCTACAAAAACAAAGGTATTTACCGGAGGAACGACTGCCGAATTTCTAGATCCGTCCATGGAAAAATTGTATCCGTAGACATTTTTTGTTCCTAAAATATTCGATACACTTAATACAAACACCGTAAATGCTTTTGCGTCTTTTTTGCCCAGATTCGGAAGATAATTTACACTAAAATTCAAAGCGTTGTAATCTTTTAATTGTCCTTCATTTCTTACATAATAGACAGAATCTCCATTGACATCTTTGGTAGCAATATCATAATAAGGACGTCCTTTTGCGTAGGTGTAAGAAATATTGAAGCCCGTTTTCCATTTTGGAACAAATCTTTTCGCCACTGCCGAAATAGTATGTTCTGAAGCGAAATTTGGTTTTAAACTTAAAGGATAATTCATAAAATCCCTTTTAGAATCCAGAAACGAATAACTGATCCAGTAATCGATATTTTCGAATGTTTTTTTATCTCTCCAGAATAGCTCCAGCCCCTTTGCATAGCCGTATCCGCTGTTGTTATCGGCAGTTTGTACGTATTGATTCTGCCCGTCGACGTACGGAAGATTTTTAACTTTCAAAAGATCATCATATTTTTTGTAAAACGCTTCCAACCTCAAGCTTCTTCCTTCTGTTGCGCGCTGCAACTGGAAAATATAATGCTGCGATTTTTGAAAATCAAGATTTGCAGGGCCGTTGATGTATTTACTTTCCGGATTCTGGTAGAAAAGCCCGTATGCAAAAGAGGTTGTCCAGTCTTTAGCCAAACGGTACGCCAGAGCAAAACGGGGCGCAATATTGCTTTTTTTAAGATAAGATGAATTCTCCGCTCTTACCCCGATTTTTGCAGACAATTGGTTGCTGAAACCCAGATCTGTTTCTACAAAAACGGCTGAAATCAAATCTTTATAATGCTTGTTGGCCACATCATTGAAATTCAGTTTTTCACTGGCGCTGTTGAGTTCAAAGCCGCCTCGTAAAGCACTGATTTTATTTATTTTTCGATCTAAAACAGCTTTAAAATTGATATAATTTCCGTCATTTAAAAGTTTTGTGTTTCCGGTTTCAATATCGTTTTTCTGTGTTGAAAAATCAAGATCCGATTTGTTGTAAGAATAGGAAGTTCCCGCATTCAACAGATATTTTCCGAATTTTTGTTTGAAAGATAAATTGTGGTAGGTGTTTTTTCCTTTCAAATTAACCAAAGAAAAATCGTTTTCCGGTTCCAGGCTTTCAACCTTCACGCTCATTCTGTTGGAGTCGTACATACCGTAATATTTGAAAAATCCTCCCGATTTTGTTTTAATTCTAACATTAAAATCCGTATTAAGGCCTTGTGGAGCGTCGCTAAAATTGGTATTAAAATTAAACACTTCCTGCATCAATTTTAAATTGGAATAACCAACTGTAGCTCCAAAAGAAGAATTTTTATTATCATTTAATTTTTGAAATCCTGCATTTAAAAATATCGGAGAAATGCCAAAGTCGTAAGAACTCTGATCCGGAAGATCAACACTTTCCAGCATCAATGCCCCGGAAAGAGCCTGCCCGTAAAGCGCAGAATACCCGCCACTTGAAAAAACATTCCCTTTAAAAAGTGAGGTATTGAAACGATCCCTTCCCGCAATTCCCGGAACTGAATTGGAGAAATAATTATTAATCAAACTCCCATCCATAAAAATTTTGGATTCGGTTCCTGTACCTCCCCTGATGAAAAGTCCTTCTGTTTCACCCACTTTCTGAACTCCCGGAAGATACGTCAAAGCCGAGGAAATTTGCCCATCGGCTCCAGCTGTTGTGTAAATATCAATAGGTGTCAAAAGTGCGGTCGCTCTTTTTTTATCACTTGCTTCAATGGAACCCGCTGAAACTACCACTGCATCGATTTCATTAATTTGTTCTTTTAATTCAGCATTTACCGAAACATCCTGATTATCAATGGTAATTGATTTTTCAACATCGATATATTTCGGATGCGTGAATGTCAAAACTTTATTTCCTTTTTCTGAAGTTTCGAAAGAAAAATTTCCGTTGCTGTCTGTTGTTGCTCCATCATAAGTATCTTTCAGCGTGACATTTACCTCTCCTATTCCTTTATTTCTGTAGGCCACTTTTCCTGAGATTTTCACCTGAGCAAAACTCAAAGAGAAGGAAAGAAATGAAATTAGAAATAGTAATTTTTTACCCCGTGTTTTCATAGCTGTTAATTTTCGAATCAAAAATATGACGAATTTTTATTGATTATAAATTTTTATTGCTGAGTTGTAGAATTTGAATTCTGAACCGTTGTTTTTTGTTTTTTCTGATTTGAAATTTTAATTTAAGACGAAATTATTAATGTAAATTATTAACCACCCCGTCAAAAATTCTTTGAATTTTCGCCACCCCTCCAGTGGAGGGGAATTTTAAAACCGCTCCTTAATGGAGGGAAAAGCACATTTAATAAAAAAAGAACTGCAATCATAAAGCGCTTTGGGAAATCTTTTATAAATTTATCGTAGAATCACTTTAAATCATTTAAAAATGAATAGTAAAACATTAGCATTATTAGCCGGATGTGCGCTATTTGCTGTTTCTTGCGGAACAACAAAAACGTACCAAGTCCTGTCTAAAAGCAACACACAAACAGGAGGAACGGCAAAGTTTACTCAGAAAGGAGATGAAGTTATCATGAAATTGGATGTAACGAACCTTACTCCGGGAATCCATGCCGTACATATTCATGAGAAAGGCGACTGTTCTGCAGCAGACGGAACCTCAACCGGAGGACACTGGAATCCTGCAAAAGACGACCACGGAAAATGGGGCGCCGAGCATTTCCACATGGGAGATATCGGTAACCTGGTGGCCAATCAGGAAGGAGTGGCTACTTTGACATTTAAGACTGATAAATGGTGCCTTGGATGCGCAGACGAATCTAAAAACATCATCGGAAAAGGTCTTATTGTACACGCTGCAGCAGACGATTTCCATACTCAGCCAACAGGAAATGCCGGAGGAAGAGTGGGTTGTGTAGAAATTAAATAATTATTTATTGTTTTAAATAAAAAACCCCGTTGATTGTAGTAATCAACGGGGTTTTTATTTTAGAATTACCCAGCTTGCAATTCCAGTTTTTTATCATCAAGCTTAACATTGAAGCTCACATCTGCATTAAGAGCTTCAAAGATTTTTAAAATGGTCGCAATGGTAACATTATTTATATTATTCTCAATTTTAGAAATCTGAGCCTTTTGTACTCCCACTAAGTTTCCGAGTTCTACCTGGGTCAACTTTCTTTCTTTGCGTGCGGCCTTTATCAAATGTCCCAAAACATCCATTCTTAATTCATATTCATAAGTATGTCTTTCCCCACTGCCTTCTTTACCGACGTAGCGATCTTTCATCTCTGCAAGGGTATATTTTTTAATCTCTTTCTTTGCCATAACTTTATTTTAAATAAATTTCCCTTATTTTCTTTGCTTTATCTATTTCTTTTTGAGGCACTTTCTGATCCTTTTTTACAAATCCATGAGTAGCGATTACTAAGGTATTTTTATGATCTCTTTTGTCCCAAAAAGCTAATAATCTATATTGATTTCCTAAATATTTGGATCTGAACTCCCAAATTTCATCACTTATTTTTTTAAATAATTTTGGGTCATTGGTCTGCTCCGCCAAATCAATATTATAAATTATTTTACGTGCCGATTTATTATCTAATTTTGAAATAAACCTTTCAGCTTCTTCCAAAAATATAGTATCGAAATATTTCACATTTGTTGTTTGTTCAAATATAAAAAAAAGTTTCCATAAATGGAAACTTTCAAATAAAATAAAAACCGCTAAAAAATTAGCGGTTTTATATATTAAGATTTTACACTCATGTCTGCAATAATATTCATTGCTTCCTGAAGGTAAGTATCTTTTCTAAGGTTTTTGATCCACATTTCAGATTTTTTCTTGAATGCTTCATCTTTTTTCTCCCTTTCGATTTCTGAAGGATACATCATGAATTTTAAGCCGTTATCAAATTTTGTCAATACTTTGAATTTCTCGATCTGAGCTTTTCTCTGCTTCATCAATTCATTAAACTTATTGATATTAAGCGTAATGGTTTCTTCCTTATCCAGCTTTTCTCTCCACTGAGCAGACTCCAATAACAGCTGGTAATTGTTGTTTTTAGCCATTCTGCCTGTACTCTTAGCTTCTAAAGCTTTGATATCAAAATAATTCAGTTTCTGGAAGTTTGTAGCAGGAATTTTATCCCAAGCTAAAGCAAACTCATCATATCTTTCTCCGATTTCAGCATAGGTGAAGAAATCTTTCATCTGAATATCTGAAACAATACCTTTTCTCTGAGTAGATTCTCCGGTGATTCTATAGAATTTCTGGATGGTAAGCTTTAAAGATCCGAAATCATCTTCTGTATTTAAGAATCTGTTTAGATCCACAAAAGTCTGAACTGTTCCTTTACCAAAAGACTGAGGCGACCCAATGACCATCGCTCTGCCGTAATCCTGCATTACTCCTGCCAAAATTTCAGAAGCAGAAGCAGAAAGTTCGTTTTGCATAATTACAAGTGGCCCTGTCCAGATCGGAACATCGTTTTTATTTTTTAAGGTCTGAATTTTTCCGTTTCCATCTTTTACCTGAACATAAGGTCCTGCATTCATGAAAAGTCCCATGATGTCACCAACTTCCGTTAATGATCCACCTCCATTATTTCTTAAATCCAACACAATTCCTTCGATGTTTTGTTCTTTCAGTTTAAGAACTTCATTTTTGATATCATCTGAAGCATTTCTTCCGTTAGGGTTCTCAAAATCAGCATTGAAGCTTGGTAAATTGATGAAACCGTATTTTTTACCGTTCGGAGAATTTACCACAATACTTCTTGCAAAAGTATCTTCAATAGCTACTTCTTCACGAATCATGGTAACGTCTTTGATGGTTCCGTCTTTTTTCTGAACCGTTAAAGTAACTGGTGTTCCCTTTTCCCCTCTGATCAAACGTACGGCTTCGTCAGAAAGCATTCCTACAACGTTTACGGCATCTTCTTTCGGCTTAGATTTTACTTTTAAAATTTTATCCCCTTCAGAAAGCTGCTTGGATTTCCATGCCGGTGCACCGATCGTTAAGGCTCCCAAATACAGGTTCCCTTTTTTCTCCTGAATAATGGCTCCGATTCCGATAACTTTTCCTGTAAAATTAGTATCAAAATCTTCTTTATCTTTTGGAGAATAATAGTTGGTATGCGGGTCGAAAACTTCAGTATAAGCATTCATATAGACTGTAAACCAATCCATCTTCTTTCTCTTTTTAAACCTCGTAAATGTCTCTTTTACAAGATCTTTCACCTCATTGGTTGCTTTTTTAATCTTCGCTTCCTGGTTTAAAGGCTGATATTTAATGGTATCTTTTAAATTGTATTTCTGAACAGAATCTTTCTTCTCTTTCTGAGCTTCTTCCTTGCTGTTCATCGATTCAATTTCCTGAAGAATATTGTATTTGATGAATTTTTTCCACTCGTTGTACTGTTCCTGTTTGTTTACAGGTACTTTTTTCAGCTTCGGCTCAAGCGTTAATGCCTCATCTTCTTCAAGATTAATCGGCTTGCTGAAGATATCCTGAGTCATCTTATCAATTTCGTCCACTCTTTGATACAATCTGTCGATCGTCAGTTTATAAAAGGTAAGGTCTCCTACGTTGATATAATCATCAAGCTTATTTTCATGCTTGCTGAACTCATCCATATCCGACTGTAAAAAGTATCTTTTTGCCGGGTCTACCAACTCAAAATAATGCTTGTAAACGTCCTTAGAATAAGCATCATTGATTGGCTTTGGGCTATAATGCAAATAAGAAAGTGTATTCTTTACGCTCACCATTATCGTCTGCATCTTTTCGTCATCATTCTGTGGCGAGTTGAAACAAAACATTAGACTTGTTAATGGAATTAGGAGTAAAAATTTATTTAGTTTAAAATTTTTCCACATAAATCTGTCATGTATTTTTATTAATTTTCTAAAAAGTATTTCAATAAGTAGTAATTTTTAAATTACTGTTACAAAATATCAAATTTAATACCTTCTTTACAAATATCTATTATTTTTAGATTTTTTGTTAAAAAAGATTTACGTCATCTATTGATCTCTATTTTACTCAGCAAAGCATCATATACACAATGAATTAAAAATCCCCCTTTTCTAAAAGTAGATTGTTTTTACTTCTATTACTATTTTTTTATTCTTTTTTATCGTTCAGATTCCTCAATTTTTCGATGTATTTGTTGTATTTCTTACTCTTGAACAACAATATCTTCTCCCTTTTGTCAAAAAAAAATCCCTCAATACTTTTTGACACATTTGTGTCAGGTACAGCCTTCATTTCTTTGCCAACTTTGCAATAGAAAATTAAACAACAGCAATTGACAACAGCTTAGTATCAAATTAATTACAATAAAAAAGCTAAAGTAAAAAGTTCCTGTTGTCAAAAATAAAAATACGTTTCACAGAAAAATTAAATGATCATGACACACCAAAGAAAACTGAGCTCAACATCAGCTCATATGAATGCAAAAAAAGGTTTTAGAATACACTTTTTAGTTTTTTTACTTACCACACCGCTTATCTGGTTGGTATGGTATCTAACCGACAGAACTTATATATGGCCACTTTGGTCTACGCTAGCATGGGTGGTCGGAATTCTTTTCCACTTCCTTGGAGTCTATTTTTTTAAAAATTTTAAAAATAAATAATAATGGAAACCCCAACAAAAACATTCAGACGTATTGTGACAGGTCACGATCCGGAAGGGAAAGCAACAATCATTTGCGATGCACCACCCGTAAATACACACCTTGTAGGAGGAAAAGGAGGAGCCACATTTTTTGAAGTATGGCATACGGTAGAAACTCCGGTTTTAATACACCCTCAACCCGATGAAACAGACGAAAACGGTTTGATATTACCTCCTCCAAAAAACGGAACCAGAATAAGGGTTATCGATTTTCCGCCGGAAGGAGACGAGATCAGAAACCTTACAGAAAAAGAAGCCGCCGAAAAATTCAGATCAATGGGAGACGAAAATGCTTCCACTTCATCGCAAGGCGCTCCCCATCCATTGATGCATCGCACCGAAACGCTTGATTACGGGATTGTTTTGGAAGGAGAAATCACCATGATTCTGGATAAAGGAGAGACAACAATTAAGGCAGGAGATATTGTCATTCAGGTAGGGACGAACCATGCATGGTCAAACAGATCTGGAAAGAATTGCCGAATGGCTTTTGTATTAATCGACGGACAGTTTACCAACAATTTTAATCTTAAAAACTAATATCATGCGTCTACAACCACTACCTCCGGAAAATCTTACTTCAGAATTACGTTTTGTACACGACGAAATCTCGAATCTCATTACAAAAAGCCAGGGACAGGCATCCATGATTAATGATGAAGGTGCTTTATTAGGTCCTTTTCCAGCTATGCTTCATTTTCCAAAATTCGGAATTCCGGCTTTGAGTTTTATCAGAACGCTGGATACCTATGCAACACTGGATAAAAAAGTGCGTGAAGTTGCCATTTTAACAGTCGGAAGTACATTCGGAGCCCGTTTTGAACTGTACGTTCATGAAATTATGGCGGAAGCTTTTGGTTTTTCTAAAAGTATTGTTGCTTCACTTTCGGCAGGAATTCGTCCGGAAGGATTGAATGAACAGGAGGCCATTACTTATGATATTGCTTACACATTAACCCACGGAAAAATTGTTTCCAATTCAACATACAGACACGCCGTGGATGTATTAGGAAAGGAAGCCGTTGGAGAGCTTTTTTTCTTAATCGGGAGCTATAGCCTTATTGCCATGATTTTAAATGGATTTGATATTCCCGCTCCGGAAAATAATGAGTGATTTTTCGTCACACGTTTTTAGTGTAATGCAAAATCCATCGATATTAATCTTACTCAGGATGAACTCCTTTTCATCAACAGATGAATTAGAAATATTCTCTTAAAAATCAACACAATAACAATTTAACATAGAAAAATGAAAACAATGTTTTTGACGCTGTTACTAGCAGCGTTCACACTCCTTACGTCTTCATCTTGCTCGACAGATGATGATAACACTACCACTGTACCGCCGCAAACATACGTATTGGTACACGGTGCATGGCAAGCTCCTTACGTTTGGAATACGGTAAGAGCTAACCTTGAAAAACAAGGTCAGAAAGTAATTGTCGTAGAACTTCCGGGACACGGAGCAGACAACACCCCTACTCATACTTTAACTTTAGATGTTTATCGTGATAAAGTGATAGAAGCAATGAATAAAGCAGAAGGAAAAGTAATTCTCGTAGGACACAGCATGGCTGGAATGGTCATTTCCAATGTGGCAGAAAAAGTTCCTTCAAAAATCCAAAAATTGGTATACATCGGTGCTTTTCTTCCGGAATCCGGGCAGTCTTTAGGGGATTTAGCTCTGTTAGATCCGGGTTCTCAACTGGGAGGTTCGCTCGTACAGTCTGCAGATCATCTGACATTTGATGTAAAAAGTGAAAACCTAACCCATCTTTTCATCGGTGACGGTTCGCAAGCCGCAAAAGATCTTGTCGTGAGCAACTACCGTCCGGAACCGGCTATTCCTCTTGATGATAAAGTTACATTAACCAGCCAGAACTTCGGAAGCGTACAAAAAGTATATATCAAAACGCTTCAGGATATTGTGATTTCCCCGGCTTTTCAGGATCAGATGATCAGCAAGGCAGGAATTTCAAAAGTGTATGAAGTGAATACAAGCCACTCTCCGTTTTTGTCTAAACCAAACGACGTTTCAGATTTACTGATCAAAATCGGGAAATAATCTGACTTAAACATAAGAAATGACCAATCGGTTGATAGGTTGGTTGTTTCTTTTTAAACATTGTTTGTGATTCTAGTCACTCGTTTTTAGTGACTCCCGACCTTTCTTGGGATTTCATACAGTGATAAATTTGTATTAGAAATTTGAATATCAATAAGGTATCTAAAACAGTCAGATATCATTTACATTAATTTTTTCAACTATTTAAACTTCATATTATGACTAAAACAAATCGAACATTAGGATATGTTTTGCACCATCTGATCGTCGCGTTTTCAGCATTTCTTCTCTTCTCCGGAATGTCGATAAAAGCACAGGAAATCACAGTAAAACTGACACGGTTTGAAGTAAAAGCAGACTACCAGAATCAATTGAAAGAGACATTAAGCCTGTATGTAAAAAACGCCATTTCCAAAGACGGAAACATCATGGCTGAAGCGTATTACGAAAGAGAAAAACCTTCTGTTTTATGGCTTATCGAACGCTGGAAAAATGTAAGCGAACTGGAAAATTTCAATATGGGTCCGCAAGCGAAAAAAATCAATTCTTTAGCGAAAAAAGCATTAACAGAGCCTCTTAAAACAATTCAGGTAAAAGACCTGGAGCCGCTTTCAAAAGAAGAATGGCGCAGAACCTCAAAAAAAGAGGATAATCAACTCACAATCATGCTGTTTGTAGACGCAAAAGCGGGCACGGAACAAACATTTAAAGATGTTTATCATGCTGCAATGCCGCAGTTCAGAAGCGAGCCGGGAGTCGTGACTTATCAGCTTTCTCAATTTGAAAATGACCCGACACAATTTGTAACGTATGAAAAATTCAGGGGAGATGATGCCTTTCAATATCATTTGAAATTCCCTCCTATCCAGCCTGTTATTGATTTTCTGAATTCAAGTATTAAAAAACAGCCTTTTCAGACGGGTATTCATAATCTGATTGAATTTGCACCTCTTATCCGTGAATAAAAAACATTTAATTAAAATAATTAATCCTTAAACCTAAAAAAAATGAAAACTATTTACAAAACAATCGTAGCAGCTATCATTGGTATATTTGCTATCAACAATCTAAACGCACAAAAGACCAGCCATGAGCTTGAAGTAGTAAACCAATTAGCTTCACAGCCAGCTGTTGTCAACATGCCTGTTTCCCAATTATTAAACGCTCCCGGAAACGAAGCTTTGAGAGACTTTTTCTTCAAACCTGTAAAAGATAAGACCGTTCTTAAAGGCAAAAAAATCGCTGTAATCGCTGCCGATGGCTTTGAAGAAATCGAATTATTAGGCCCGGTTTGGTATTTCAAACAATTAGGCGCTCAGGTGGATATTGTAGCTCCGAAATTCAATCCTGCTCCTGCAAGATACGGGCTTGTTTACCCTGAAATGTCTAAAACACACATTATGGCCATTCAGTATTTGCAGCCTGTAGGATGGATTAAATTTGATAAAACTGCCGATCAGATCAACGTAAATGATTATCATGCCGTATTTATCCCCGGTGGAGCATGGAATCCGGATAACCTTCGTTATGACAAAGATGTAATTAAATTCCTTCAGGATTTCAACAAATCAGGAAAACTGATCGCTGCAATTTGTCACGCTCCGGTTGTATTGGCTTCTGCTGATATTTTAAAAGGAAGAAAACTTACCGGATACTGGAATATACAGGTTGACTTGAAAAATGCAGGAGCAACGGTAGTGGACGAACCTGTAGTGACAGACGGAAATATCGTTACAAGCCGTCACCCAATCGACGTTGCAGACTTCTCAAGAGCTGTAGAAAGCTGGTTGGTAAAACATTAATTGAATTAAAAAATATCACAAAAAGTAAGACCTTTCATGTGAAGTGTTTATTGAAGAGTAGTTGATTTTATGTGTAAAATCTTCTGCTCTTTTTGTTTTAAGTGTATTTGAGAACTTTAATTTTTAACAATCCATTATTTTGTTATAAAACTTTTAATTAAATTTGATACGTGTGAATTCTGTTTCCGCCCATCGCAGGATCAGTATCTAAAATAGAATAATTTGCACAAAATTTTCTCAAAAATTATACTTTTATATGGAAAGACCACTTATTCTGGTTACTAATGATGACGGAATTACAGCACCGGGTGTCAGAAATCTTGTCAATTTTATGAACGAAATCGGAGAAGTAGTTGTCGTAGCTCCCAATTCTCCACAAAGCGGTAAAGGTCACGCCATTACCATCAATTCTACCCTAAGCTACGAAGAAGTACATCTTGAAGGCCCGCAAAGAGATTTTTCCTGCAGCGGAACACCTGTAGACTGTGTAAAAATGGCTCTCGACAAAATTTTGCCGAGAAGACCAGATATTGTGGTTTCGGGGATCAATCACGGAGCCAATTCTTCGATCAATGTGATCTATTCCGGGACGATGTCTGCGGCTGTAGAAGGCGGCGTAGAAGGACTTCCCTCGATAGGATTTTCACTGTTGGATTTCAGCTGGGAAGCAGATTTTACACAGGCGAAAGACTATATTCAGAATATTGTAAGAAGAACTTTAGAAAAGCCAATGCCGAAAGGAATTGTTTTAAATGTAAACATTCCCAAGCTTCCGAAAGAAGAAATAAAAGGCGTAAAAGTCTGCAAACAGGCTAATGCAAAATGGGAAGAAAGCTTTGATGAAAGAGTAAATCCGCATGGCAAAAAATATTACTGGCTTACAGGATATTTCAATAATATGGATGATTCTGAAGATGCTGATGAAACGGCTTTGGCCAACGGATATATTTCAATTGTCCCCGTAAAGTTCGACCTTACAGCATATGAGTATATGAAGACTCTGGAAGAGGTAATGAATTTTGATTAATTATATTGAGGCGTAATTATTTTACGCCTTATTTTTTTTATTTAGATGTCCTTTTGTCTTGAAACAAAAGAACGAAAAATTGCCTCCATAAAGTCGGCGAATATTATTTCAAGACCTGGAATCTGAATGCTAAAAATCAATCCTGAAATTCCAAAAACTTGCACGAATTCAGCATTTGTTCTTCGGTTCAAAATTTGTGTCGCGCTTCAAACAGTAGGAATTTTTTAACGGATTAATTTGTAATTTTCTTTACGCTTCAGCTTCCTATGTCTTCGTTACTACACCGAAAGAATCTGTGCAAATTTGTAAAATCTGTGGGATTAAAACAAAACTTTATCCTCTTTTCGAAGCTCTTCCAAATATTTAATTTTATCATCACGATAAAAAAGATTCATGGTTTCAAATGGAATTAATTTTAAATCTTTATTCACGATATGAACACATGATTTCTTTACGGCACGAACATCAAAATCATGGGCATCCATGAAATTCATAATAATAATCCGGAATAAATTATCATAATCCAGATTCGGAGCAGAAGCTTCTGGGAGACAGCATAATAATTGATTTACTTTAGGCTGCACTTTATCTACAGAAATTCCGGTGCTGAAAATATCAAGAAGCTGCATCTGAAGTCCGGTGTCCTGTTCGTAAACGATTGTATTTTTCGTTTCATTATTCAGTAAATCAGCCGGGTTAATATATCTTGTTAAAGGAATAGTTTCACCTTCCAGCTTTAAAATATATCCCATTGCCAACGCATCAGGATTACACGGAACCGGGATAATATCATCCGAATTCAGAAGCGGAAACTGGTTTAAAATCTCCTGTCTCACTTCCGTCAACGTTATTTTTTCGTGGGCAGAATCGTCTCTGTTCCTTCCGGCAATTTCTACGGGTTGGAAAGTAATTCCGCGGACGCATTTTTGTTTCAAGGCAAAATCGATGATTTTCCCTATTTCATCAATATTTTTTCCTTTTTGAAGGACAATTACCAGCGTTGTAGAAAGATTTAAAGCATTTAATTTCTCCAAAGCTTTCATTCGCACATCCGTAAGATCTTTCCCTCTGAAATCTTCTAAAACTTCCGGTTTAAAAGAATCAAACTGAAGATAAATCTCAAATTCCGGAGCATACGTTGCCAGTTTTTCTGCAAACCCGGGATCGTTGGCAATTCGTACTCCATTGGTATTCAGCATCAGATGTTTGATCGGTTTTGATTTCGCAATATCCATTATTTTGAAAAACTCGGGATGAATCGTCGGTTCACCTCCACTGATCTGAACGACATCAGGTTCTCCTTCATTTTTAACGATGATATCAAACATGGCTTCAATTTCCTCCAAACTTCGATGGCTTCCGTAATGTGGCGAAGACATGGCATAACAGGTCGGACAAGTGAGATTGCAACGATCTGTCACTTCCACAATCGAAAGACAGCTATGCTGCTCATGATCAACACATAAGCCACAATCATAAGGACATCCGTACTCTACATCGGTTCCGAAATGAACTGGCATTTCCGAAGCTTTATTATAGTTTCTAATATTTTTGTAATAGTGAACATCCGAAGCAATTTTTGTTTTAAAAAATCCATGATCAGGACATCTTTTGGTCATGAAAACTGCTTCATCTTCGATGATAATCTTAGCACCCACCCTTTTCAGGCATTCCGGGCAGAGACTGATCGTATAATCGTAATAGGTATAATTTCTTACAGGCATATTTTTAATTTAAAGTCCACCACCACAAATCGCTCCGCTTATCAAACCGCACAACAGCAAGGAAATAAGCATTGTCTGTATAAACTGTTTTCTGGAAAATTTCTTATCGCCTTTCCATTCGTACGAAACTTTTACAATCATGGTGATAATGAAGGAAATAAACAGTGCCACTACAAGAAAAATAATGATGATCATGGCAAATAATCCTCCCAGATTTCCGACTTCCAGCAATGTTAGAGATTTCATAGTGAAAATTTTAATGTGAATGTACGGTTTTTATGTTTTTTATTTTAAAAATATAATAAATAATTACGCATAGACAAACCAATTGGATCGTGCCTAAATTTCCCACTAATTCTAATCTCGGCTTAATAAAATCCAGCAGAAATCTGAATGCGAAATAACTCAGCATAAACGATTGAAATACAAAACCTGAAGGGTGTTTTTTCTGTCTTTGAATCATTTTTAATACAATCCACAGAACAATTAAAAAAGCAATTTCATACAAAGCAACAGGATGTCTTAAATATTGATCTCCCAAATGCATCCCGAAGATTGATTTTGTTGGCAGACCATAAGTTTCTTCATAAATTCCGGTGAGAAAACAGCCAATTCTTCCGATAATCATTGCCAGCATCAAGGGAAAAACAATCAAGTCTCCCGTACTTTCCTTATGTCCTACAATTTTTTTGGCTAATTCTACGCCCATTAATCCAAAAGCCAATCCTCCAACGATGGTATTATTTGTCCAGATGGTTTTAAAATCAAAGTGTTCAAAAAGCTTGTATGGATTTTCGAGATTGCCAATCAATTTTGAACCGATTAATGCTCCCGCCGTCGCTCCTATTAAAACTGCTGCAGAAGTGTTGAATGAAAGTTTTTCTTTAGATTTTCGTTTTAAAAAAAAATAATACCGCATCCCGATAAACATCCCTAACGCTTCAAAAACCGGATGTGCAAGAACTGTTGTGTCGAAAATGTGAAAAGTAACAGGAAAATCCATGGTTTCAAAAGTATTGCTTTTTTGAATGAATTTAATATTCAGGAAGGTTTTTAATTTGTTTTTTTTTGCTCACGCTGATTTTGCAGATTGCGCAGATCTTTTTAATAATATCTTCAAATTCTTTTTAAATTAAATTTACAAACCATGCATATGAAAGCATTATCGAAAAATAGGCAAACTCAGGAAAAGAATTTTATTAAAAAATTTTTAAAATCCTTTTAATTCAACTTTTAATCAATCTTTTTCCTAATTTTAAGTAAAATAATTTTCCAAATATGAGAATAGAATATGAAATAAAGCTGGGTTTTAAAGATGTAATGTTCAGACCAAAACGTTCCACGCTGAAATCCCGCTCCGAGGTTGATCTGGAAAGAGAATTCACATTCAGACATACTCAGAAAAAATGGAATGGAGTTCCCGTTATTGCTGCCAATATGGATACGGTCGGGACTTTTGAAATGGCTGTAGAACTGGCAAAGGACAAAATTATAACGGCAATTCACAAACACTATTCCGTGGATGAATGGAGTGAGTTTTTAAATAATCAGCCGGAAAATATTCATCAATATATCGCTTTAAGCACCGGAAC
The DNA here is from genome assembly GCF_900111495.1 of Chryseobacterium wanjuense. Taxonomy (NCBI): domain Bacteria; kingdom Pseudomonadati; phylum Bacteroidota; class Flavobacteriia; order Flavobacteriales; family Weeksellaceae; genus Chryseobacterium; species Chryseobacterium wanjuense. Next base: position 639,620 of record NZ_FOIU01000002.1, read on the forward strand.
CGGAAAGGCGGATGAAGAAAAAATAAGAACCATCCTCGAAAAGCACCCAAAAATTGAGTTTCTCTGCATTGATGTAGCCAATGGCTATTCCGAGCATTTCGTGCAATTTGTGAAGAAGGCAAGAACCAATTTTCCCGATAAAATTATCATCGCGGGAAACGTCGTAACGGGCGAAATGGTGGAAGAGCTTCTTTTGGTGGGCGCAGATATCATAAAAGTAGGAATCGGCCCGGGATCTGTCTGTACTACCCGTGTAAAAACCGGTGTCGGCTATCCCCAGCTTTCGGCAATTATCGAATGTGCTGATGCCGCGCATGGATTGGGCGGTCATATCATCGCAGACGGCGGCTGTAAAGTTCCCGGAGATGTGGCCAAAGCTTTTGGCGGAGGTGCAGATTTTGTGATGCTCGGAGGAATGTTTGCCGGTCATGATGAAAGCGGCGGTGAAATGATCGAAGAAAATGGCAAAAAATTCCGTTTATTTTACGGGATGAGTTCTAAAACAGCGATGGATAAACATTCTGGAGGTGTTGCAGAATACCGGGCTTCAGAAGGAAAAACGGTGAAAGTGGCTTATAAAGGTCCGGTTTCGGAAACGGTGAAAGATATTTTGGGCGGTGTTCGTTCTACTTGCACGTATGTTGGTGCTTCAAAACTTAAGGAATTGTCGAAAAGGACAACTTTCATCAGGGTTCAGGAGCAAGAAAATCAAGTATTTAAAGATTAGCAATTGAATAATATATTGAATATAACAAACGGTGATTATCTCGCGGATCAGTTGAAGGAAACTTCGATTGAAGGCGAGATGATTATGTGTAGAGAAGCTTTAGTTACCGGCCCGTTACAGGCTGATAATCTGGAAGATTTCTGGAAAATAAGATCTGAATTTATTCTTAAAGATTATAAAGCTTCGCAAAACAGCTATTATAAGAAAGTTGTTTCAGAATTTGAAAAAATTATGCAGATTGCCGATGGTTCGGAAGTCAATCTTTGGTTTGAGGACGATTTGTTTTGCCAGGTAAATCTCTGGTTTTGTGTTTCTTTGCTTCAACATAAAGACATTAAAATTTACAGAATATTTCCAAAAAAAGGAAAAGAAGACCATTGGAAAGGGTTTTCGGTTTCAAAAAATTCGGATTTGGAAGATGCGTTGCAATCCAGAGTTTTGTTTCAGGAAAAAGATATCAAATTGGCTCTCAATCTTTGGAAGGCATACCAGAATAACGACCGTGAATCATTGAAAAAACTTTCTGAAAATCAATCAGATTGCTTTCATTATTTAGACGAAGTTATTGATGCTTATCTCCACACAGATCCTGAAGTTTTCATTAAAAATTTAATGGAAAAAGGAATAACAGACTTTAATGATATCTTTGAAAAGTTTCGGGATGAATTGGGAATTTTCGGATTTGGTGATCTTCAGGTGAAAACTTTTTATGATAAAATTGTAGCTGAAAAACAGAATTAAGGTATCGTGAGATGCCTTATTTTGTTCTGATATATTTCTTGTCAAAATACTTTTGAAGCTGGTCGTTCACGTATTTTTTATCCTCGTGTACGGAAGACATTTCATCAAAATACAGCACTTTAGGAACCGTTTTTATTTTATCCAGTATCAAAGAATCTTCTTTTGAATTTTTAATCGTATAAATGCGGTTTTCTATTTCCTGATCGTATGTTTTCAGATCTGTGAGAAAGATTTCTTTAAAAATATTATTTACATTAAAATCAATATTGAAATTAGCATATTTCTCAGGGAAAATATGGGTTTCAGGCAAGAAAACAATGATAATACTTATCCACCAGAATTTCCTGATTTTTTCAAATCTAAACATCATCACAAGCGAAAAAGTAAGAAGATAGAAGAAAATAATATTCTCAAACTGCCTTCCGATCGTATTCAGAATATATCCGGTAAAAAGCAATGGGACAAAGGATATTAACCAGATCAGAATTGCTTTTTTAAAGCTTATTTTTTCAATAATTCCCTTTAATTCTTTTCCAAAAATGGTAAGGAAAAGCGGTAAGATCAAGATTATTTTAAAGGAAATATAGATTGAATTGGCTCCAAATATCCCTATCCTTTTCAGCCATTTGATATAAAAAACATCTGTGGAATCGGCGAGTCTTTTGAAGTTTCCGGGCGCCAGAAAACTTAACAGAAGACCTATTAAGCCAACAATTAATAATATTCTGTTTTCTTTTGATTTAATTTGAAAATTTAAAACAATTAAAACTCCTAAAAGAAGTAAGGCTAATATTTCATTCGATCCCATAATGACCGCTACAAATATTGCGCTTAAAAAGAACCAAATCTTCTTTCCTGATTCTTGAAATTTTCCGTATGAATAGAGTAAAATTCCCGATAAAATAACAGGCAGAAAATAGATGTTGGATCCTGTGATCCAGTAAAAATGCTCAGGAAGACTGACTAGAATAACGGTGTAGAAAAAAAATAAGAGAAAGCCTTTTAATAATGATTCAGATAATGAATATTTAAAATATTGTTTAAAATTCAACGCTGAAATACCAATAAATATTGAAAATAGCAAGGCTGGATAAACTTTCGGTAAAATATTTTCCGGGTCATTGGAAACCGGGTTAAGCGTATTGATGGTGTATCCAAAATACCTTCCACCCCAGTTTTTGTAAAAATCTAAACTGTTTCCAATAATTCCCAACTTCTTGGTTCCATAGGAATAAATATAATCATCGGTCTGATATACATTAAAAAAAGCAATGTAAATCAGACCGATATATAATAAAATCGACAAGAATACGAGAATATTCTTTGCTAATTTCATATTTTTTATGTCAGTAATCCGCCGTCAACGTTTAACGTCTGCCCTGTAACGTAAGAAGACATTTCGCTTCCTAAGAATACACAAGCATTAGCTACATCCTGCGGTTTTCCCAGTTTTTTCATAGGGATCGAATCGTTCCATTTCTGAGTTGCTTTTTCGTCTAAAGCAGCCGTCATTTCAGTTTCGATGAAACCAGGAGCGATCGCATTGCAACGGATGTTTCTAGAGCCTAATTCAAGCGCAACAGATTTTGTAAAACCAATTACACCCGCTTTGGAAGCCGCATAGTTTGCCTGTCCTGCATTTCCGCTGATTCCTACAACGGAAGTCATATTAATGATAGACCCTGCTTTTGCTTTCATCATGGGTTTAATAACCGCTTTTGTAAGGTTGAATACAGAATCCAGATTTACTTTAATTACTTTATCCCAATCTTCTTTAGACATTCTCAACAGCAAATTATCTTTCGTGATTCCTGCATTGTTGATCAGAATATCGATCTGGCCAAACTCAGCGATGACATCATCAATTAATTTTTGAGCCGCATCAAAATCCGATGCATCAGATTGGTAACCTTTAATTTGAGTTACAGAACTTAAAGCAGCTTCTAATTCCTTCGCTTTGTCTACAGAGCCGGCATAAGTAAATGCTATTTTAGCTCCGTGTTGAGCGTACATTTCAGCAATACCTTTCCCGATTCCTCTTGTAGCTCCCGTAATTACCGCTACTTTTCCTTCTAATAGTTTCATATTTATGACAATTATTTTCTTTATAACTTATTAACCTTTTGAAAGTTGGCTAATATAATATATTTAATTTTATCAAAATTAATCAGTGCGCAAAGATATTATAAAATGTTATTCAATACATTTTAAATCACATTTTTAGCGAAAATTTATTGCTGTTTTTTATCATATAAGTGATCATTTAAGATCTACTCGATGAAATTTCTTTCTTTTTGTTCTGTAAAATAGATGAATTCCGTTTCTTTTCCTTTGGTGAGTTTTATTCCTTTTTTATCCTGAACATATTTATCGAAAACAACTTCCGTCAACGGTTCGTTTTTATGATTGGTAACACCAAATTTATTGTCTTTTTTCACGACAAATTCATTGGCTCCGAGGAACGTTTCGATATCATCATAGATAAAAGGAACTACTTCATTTCCCTCTTCATCCAGAATTCCGTAGAAATTATCAATGTTTTTGCCTATTAACAATGGGTACAGCTCGAAAGGTTTCATTTCTTTAAATCCCTTCAATTCTTTGTAAGTATTATTTTTTGGTGAAAATGAATAATAAACACCGTCTTTACTTAGAATCAATGCATTAGGGAATATTTTTTCAATCTCGTAACTGTCATTTAAAATACTTTTTAAATTTTTATCCAAAAGCGTTTCTACATCATCTTTTCTCAGGTACAGGTATTTGTCTCCTGCGATATTCAGGCCTTCTATCCTGTCGTATTCTTTAGGAAAAACAATTTCTCCATTCAGGCGGATAACGGCTGCCTTAGGATTGGTCTGATCCTGCGAAGTCTTGAATAAACCATTAAATAAAGGGTTTACATAATGATAATCAAGATCATACACCTTCCCTTCTTTCTTCGAAAAAATGCTTACTTTATCATCTTTGGTAAGGTAAATATATTCTCTTCCCACAAAAGCCTGTTCGTAGATTTCATCGCTGATAACGTTTTCCTTTTCGTCTACAATTCCGTATCTGTTTTTGGATGTATCCAGAGTAACGAGATAAGGAAAAGCATTAATATTATCAATATTATGATTGGAAATTGAGCTTAATGTTTTCCCGTTGTTATCAATAACTTCACCCGATTTTTCGCCTTTTGAAATGTATGCTCTGCCTTTGTAAAAACGAAGATCTTCAGTAAATTGTCTGTCGGAAACCTGTTTCCCATCAAAGTCATAAATGAGCCAGATATTGTTATTTTTAACGAAAAATCTATTCTCGCTGCCGAATTCTATTTTATCCGAAAAAGGTATAATCTGCTTCCCGTTAAAGTCATAAACACAGTCTTTTCCCTGTCTGGAATAGATCATTCTGTCTTTATTTTCCCAGGTTCTGAATTTAAAATTGTCCAAAGGAATCAATTGATTGCCTTTCTCATCAATTAAAGCTGTTTTTGCGTTGGAATTTCCGGTTTTCACCTTCAAAATAAAACGATCTTTCCAGAGATGGGAGATCTCACTTTTAAAAGGATAATCAAAAGTAATATTGCCTAAAGAGTCTACAATCCCTGCATTTCCGGTTTTGGGGTCGGTGATCATTCCGTAACCTTTAGAATAAGAACGTACCTCTTTGCCCAGTTTTTTAGTTAAAAGTATCTGTTTGTACTGATCGGTCTGTCCAAGGCAAACAGACGAAAGCAGCACGAAAATTAATTTTTTCAATTAAATAGAATTATTTACGATGAGTACAATCTCACCTTTTAAAGTTTTGCTTTTTGAGAATTCAATTAATTCATTGATGGTCCCGCGTTTGGTTTCTTCAAATTTCTTGGAAATTTCCCTGCTCAGACTTACTTTGGTTTCTTCCCCAAAAAATTCTTTGATCTGCTCCAACGTCGTGTTGATTTTGTGCGGACTTTCATATAAAACGACGGTTTTTTTCTCTTCCGCCAATTGTTTCAGCTTAGTTTGTCTTCCTTTTTTCTGAGGTAAAAATCCGGCAAAAAGAAATTCGTTGTTCGGCAATCCTGAAACCACCAAAGCCGGCACAAAAGCCGTTGCCCCCGGCAAACAGATCATATCAATATTATTGTCTGCGCCTGCTTTTCCCAGCAAATACCCCGGATCTGAAATTCCCGGCGTTCCGGCATCGGTAATAATAGCGATATTCTGCCCGTTTTTAAGGTCTGTAATCACCTTTTCCGTCGTCTGGTGCTCGTTGTGCAGATGATAAGATTTTAAAGGCTTTGAAATCTCGAAATGCTTCAGAAGAATTCCGGAAGTTCTTGTGTCTTCGCATAAAATATAATCAACCTCTTTCAGCACATTTACCGCTCTGAAAGTCATATCTTCCAAGTTCCCGATCGGTGTAGGAACAAAATAAAGGATTCCGCTCAAAATGTAATTTATAAGAATTTATTTTCTACCAATATCCAAAGTCTCTGGGCATATTCGTCTACTTTGCTCCATTTTTTCTGGTAATACAGATCGCTCAGATATTCCTTTGCTTCTTCCAACGTCCTGAAACTGTTAAGATTAGACACTACTTCATTCAGCTCAGACTGGCTTCCCCCGAATAATGTTTTCGAGAAAGCGATTCTGTCGTTCAGATCCAGCTTAAACTCAGGTTTTGGTTTTTCCGCCTCCATAAAATCGGTCGGAATATTGGTTTTAAGGATGCTTCCTGCATCTTCTTTTGTCGCAGGAGCGGGTTTTTCTTCCGGGAATTCTCTTTCCAGAGGATCGTCGTCAAAAAGTGTCTGTACCGCTTTTAATCCTTTGATGTTGGCTAGTCTTATTTTTTTCTCCTGATGATATTCTTCCAGATTTTCGAAGCTTTCATCAGAAGGATGTATTTCTTTTTCTACCTGAGGTTTATCGATTTCCACAATCTTTCTTCTGTCGTTGATTTCCGCAAGAATCGATTGTTCCTGCTTTTCTTCTTCAGCAGGCTCGTTTTTGATTTCGCTTACAATATGATCGACGTTGGAAGTCTCCGTTGCCATTTCTCCCTGCTCAATCGCTACATTGGAAACCACAAACTGCTCTTCATTTTCTTCCACTAAAATTTCTTCTTCATATTCTAAAATTTCGGTGTCAAAAATACTTGGAATCGTTTCCGTAACTTCAGGAATTTCATCGTTTTTAATCGGAGATTCAAAATTATCCTGAATTTTTTCCTCTTCATCAAAATCATTCAAAACATCCCCTTCATCATCTGAAACTTCATTTTCAAATTCATCAATTTCGTTTAGTTGATTATTAAAAATAGCTTCTTCTTCCGTAGTTTTATCATTGAACATTTCTTCATGGATATCATCATCATTTTCCGGCTCAGAATCTGCTAAAATTCTTTCTTCATCCACAAAATTCAAGGCGTTTCCGCTGTAATCGGATGCTTCATCATTATCAATTTCATTCAACTGATTATTGAAAATAGCCTCTTCTTCCGTTACATCATTTGATTTAATTTCTTCATGATTCTCAACAATCTCCGGCTCAGAATTTTCTTCAACAAGATTTACAATAGATTCATGAAATTCGCCTTCAACGATTTCATTCAGCTGATTATTAAAAATAGCCTCCTCTTCAGTGACTTCACTTGAGTAAGATTCATTTTCGTTTTCGTTGATCTCATTTAATTCATTATTGAAAATCGCTTCTTCCTCCGTCACTTCATTGCTCAAATCTTCATTTTCAGCAGTATTGCCGATTGCCGAAGATTTTTCATCATTTTCCGGATTTTGTGGATTTTCATTCCCGAAATACTCTATATTTTTTTCCAGCAAACGTAAGAACGAAATCCTGTTAGCAAGCTCATCCACAAGATCTTGCTTGGAAAGTAACTCGTCTACATTGCTTATTTTGTCCAGAATAGCGATGATATTCTTGGATTCAAAAAAAATCTTTTCCTTTAAATCTTGGATGTTCTGCATATAAGAATCTTGTTAAAATTGCTTACTTTTGATCTTAAAAATATACGGCTAATTTAACAAATGTTTTTAGAAAATACAATTAATCATTCCAAACAAAGTGGTTGGATGGAAGTTATTTGTGGCTCTATGTTTTCCGGAAAAACCGAAGAGTTGATCCGAAGACTACGCAGAGCAGAAATGGCGGGGCAGAATGTGGAGATTTTTAAACCTAAACTGGATACACGTTATTCGGAAGAGGATGTTATTTCTCATAATCAGAATAAAATCCGAAGTACACCGGTGGAAAATCCCAATGAAATCCTTCTGCTGGCCTCCAATTGTGATGTTGTAGGGATTGATGAAGCACAGTTTTTCGATCAGGGCATTGTAGATGTAGCCAATCAGCTGGCAAATAGTGGGATAAGAGTCGTTATCGCAGGCCTGGATATGGATTTTTTGGGCCGCCCTTTCGGACCGATGCCGAATCTGATGGCTACTGCAGAATATGTAACAAAAGTACATGCTATTTGCATGAGAACCGGAAATCTTGCCAATTATTCGATGAGAACTTCTCCAGGAAAAGATCTTGTAGAGCTCGGAGAAACAGAATCTTACGATGCGGTAAGCAGAAGAGTTTTTGTAGATGAAGTTTTAAACAAAAAAGACATTTAATATCAAATTAATTTTTAAATTTGTTTAGAATTTAATAGTAAAAACTATCAAAAAATGATATCAGAAATCAAAAATTATATAAAAATCAGTAATTCTATTGATGAGATTTTGAAAAATTCGCCTTTCAAATTGAAATATATTATTGAGAAAAGCGGAATTTCTGAACCTACATTTTTCCGAAAGATGAAGGAGAAAAAATTTCTTCCCGAAGAATTGTTGAAGATTGCTGAGATCATTAAGCCTGAAGAATCGTTTTTAAAATCACTTGAAGAAGCAGAAAATGATTTCAAAAATGAAGTTTATTATTCTCATGATGAAGTAATGAAAATTTCTGAAGACCGTTTTCTGAAAAAATATGGAAATAAGGTCGTCTAAGTTTGCACTCCAAGATCTGGAGCAGATAGAAGATTATATCGGAAATAGATTTACTTACCGTGAATATCAAATTTTCATGAATATTTTTAATCATAAAATAGGATTAATTCTTGATAGAAAAGTGATATTTCAAAAACTGGAAAAATATCCTGAATACAATAAACTTTTAATTACAGAACAAACAACTCTTATCTACAGATTAGAATTAAACAACCTGAAAATTTTCCGTTTGTATAATAATTTTCAGGACGAAGACAAAAAATTTATAGTAGAAGATTTATAAATGAATTATACAGTAGAAGATATTGCGAAAATTACCAATTCAAAAGTTATTGGTGACGATAGTTTGACAATCAAAAATATTGCTTTCGACAGCAGGATTATCTATTCTACCAAAAATACAGCATTTATTGCGATTAATACACATAAAAATTCTGGTGAAAAATTCATTGAAGCAGCGATTGACAGAGGAATAAATGTGATTATTTCCGAACATCAGTTTCCTCAGTTTGAAAATATTACCTGGATTATCGTTCAGAATTCTGTGGATTTTCTTCAAAAATTAGCCAAATATCATTTCGAAAATTCACATTTAAAATCTATCGGAATTACGGGAAGCAACGGGAAAACCATTTTAAAAGAATGGCTGTATCAATGCGTTTGGAACGAATTCCCAACGGTAAAAAGCCCGAAAAGCTTCAATTCCCAAATCGGATTGCCGCTTTCTCTGCTTCAGATTAATGATTCTCACGAACTGGGAATTTTTGAAGTCGGCATCTCAAAGCCGAATGAAATGGAAAAACTGGAGTATATTTTCCATCCGCAAATTGGTTTGCTCACCCACATTGGAACTGCCCATCTCGCCAATTTTGAATCCGAGGAAGAATTAATTGATGAAAAAATCAAGCTTTTTAAAGATTCAAAAGTCATTATTTACAATGGAGATAATATACTGGTTGACAAAAAAATAAAGGAATTATATTCAAGTAAAAAATTAATTTCTTACGGTTTTAAAAAAGAGAATCAGGTTTTCATCACCAATAATATTTCCAAGGACGAAAATGTAATTGTTCAATATTTCGATGAAGAGATCAGTTTTCCTGTTCATCAAAGGGATGAAGCCACTTTAACGAATGCTTTGGCACTTGTAACGGTTTTGAAAGAGCTTGGCATCGAAAATCAAAAGATCGTCGAAAAAATCAATGCTTTGAAGGCTGTGGAAATGCGTCTGGAAGCGATTGAAGGAATTAAAAATAATATTGTCATTAATGATTCTTTCAATCTCGATCTGGATTCTCTCAAAACTGCCCTTCAATTCCTCAATGAATATAAAAAACCGAAAAAATCTTTGGTTCTGACGGATATTGTCGGTGTAAATTCGAATTCAAAAGAGTTGTATGAAGAAGTTTCCGAACTGGTAAATGAACAAAAATTTGATTCGCTTTTCTTAATCGGCAGTGAAATTTCAAAGTTTAGTGAATTATTTAAAGCTAAAACTTTTACTTTTATTAATACTCAGGAATTAATTGACAGTAAACATCTTACAGAAATTGAAAATCAGATCATTCTGCTGAAAGGCGCAAGAAAATTTGAAATCGAAAAACTGAAAGATCTTCTTGAGCTCAGAAAACATGATACGGTTTTAGAAATTAATTTAAATGCTATTCTTCATAATATCAATTACCATAAATCTTTACTGAAACCAACCACAAAAATGATGGCAATGGTAAAGGCAAATTCTTATGGATTAGGAAGTTATGAGATTTCAGAATTCTTACAACACCATCATATTGATTATCTCGGAGTCGCTTTCGTGGATGAAGGCGTGGAACTTCGAAAAAAAGGAATCACCGTTCCGATCGTTGTCATGAATCCTGAACAGCACAGCTATGAAACCGTGATTGAATACAATCTGGAGCCGGAAATTTACAGTTTCAGGGTTTTGGAGTTATTTTATCAAGCCGTTCAAAAATCCGGTTATGACAAAAAATATCCTATTCACATTAAACTCGAAACAGGAATGCATCGTCTTGGTTTTAAGGAATATGAACTGGATCAGCTCAGCCAGACTTTAGAAAATAAAAATCTTAAAGTTCAAAGTATTTTCAGCCATCTTTCGTCTTCAGATATACCGACTGAGAAAGAATTTACCTTACATCAATTAAAAACTTTTGAAAAAAATTCAAGCTATTTGATAGAAAAATTGGGCTATTCTCCTATCCGACATATCTTAAATTCTTCAGGAATTACAGGCTACACCGATCATCAGTATGACATGGTGAGAATAGGAATCGGAATGTTGGGAGAATCACCAAATAGTGAAATACAGAAACAGCTGCGCTCCGTGGTAAGTTTTAAAACCGTAATTTCACAGATTTCAATGGTAGAAAATGGAGAATCAGTAGGTTACAGCAGAAAATTTAAAACAGATCATAAAACAAAAATCGCTACCATTCCGGTAGGATATGCAGACGGAATTCCAAGATTAATAGGAAATGAAGTAGGAAATGTAGGGATCAATAAAACCCTCGCTCCCATTGTCGGAAGCATTTGTATGGATATGATGATGATCAATGTAGACCATGTCCCGAATGTAAAAGAAGGCGATACGGTAACCGTTTTTAATGCAAAACCAAGCTTAAAAGAATTCGCAGAATACTGCAAAACCATAACCTACGAAGTATTAACCTCCATTTCGCCCCGGGTGAAACGGATTTATGTAAAAGATTAACCTATGAGAAAGCTCCTGATCATTTTATTCGTATTTCAATTGCTTTTGATCCAGTCTCAGGTAAAGAAAGATCTGGTGATTCCTAAAAATCCCAAAATCGGACTTTCGCTTGCAGGCGGCGGAGCCAAAGGATTTTCTCATGTAGGTGTCCTTAAAGTACTGGATTCTCTGGGAGTAAAAGTAGATTATATCGCCGGAACCAGCATGGGAGCAATTGTAGGTGGTCTGTATGCTTCGGGATATTCCGGAAAGGAAATCGAAAAAATTGTGATGGATACGGATTTTTATTCCCTCATTTTAGATCCGAAAGCCACGCGCCAGGAAACAACTTTCTTCAATAAATCTGTCGATAAATATCTTTTATCAATTCCACTCAAAAACGGAAAAATCACCCTTCCCTCTTCCATAAGCACCGGACAAAAAAATGTCTACCTCCTGAAAGAACTTTTCAAAAACGTATCAAATATCAACGACTTTTCAAAACTTCCCATTCCTTTCATGTGTGTTGCCACCAATCTTGAAAGTGGAAATATGCAGATTTTCGAAAAAGGAGATCTGGTACAATCCATTATGGCAAGTTCAGCATTTCCTTCGTTGATGGATCCCGTGAAAATCGGTGACAGCATTTACATAGACGGAGCTATGACCGTAAACTATCCCTCAAAGCCATTAAAGGACAAAGGAATCGATATCGTGATCGGCGTGGATCTTAACCAGGATTTGGCAAAAAGAGAGGATTTAAACAATATTATCGCGATTCTCAATCAGATTATTGATATGGGAATCAAAAAAGATACCCGAAAGCAATACAAATACACTGATATTAATATTAAGCCTAATTTAAAAGGCATGACCGCAACAAGCTATGATGACAAGAAAAAAATTCTCGACAGCGGCTATGCGGAAGGCTTAAAATACACCCATATATTAAACGAATTACCAAAACGTCCTTTTGACCGGCTCCGAGAAAAAGTAAATCCTATCTATTCCAATGTCTATAAGATCGACAGCATTGAAGTCGTCGGAAGCCGGATTTATGGTAAAAATTATGTCTTGGGTAAAATGGGACTCAGACTTCCTTCCATGCAGACGTATGGAAGCATTAATAAAAAAATTGATAAGCTTGTAGCAACCAATAATTATAAGTTCATTAATTACGATATTATTCCTGAAAACGAATCCAATTACCTGAAGCTATATGTAACGGAAGATGACACACGGCATTTCCTGAAATTCGGTTTGCATTATGACGAAATTTTCAAAACAGGATTGCTTCTGAATTATTCTGCCAAACGTCTTCTTTTTAAAAACTCAAATCTTTCCCTGGATGTCATTGTAGGTGATAAGCCAAGGTATTATTTAAACTATTTTATCGACAACGGATATATCCCAGGCTTTGGTATTTATTCTTCCGGAATGAGCTTTAATATCATGGACGAAAATAATTATGACATCGATAAATGGGAATGGTTCAGGAATGAAGCCTACATCCAGTCTATCTGGAGAGATAAATTCGCCATAGGAGGCGGAATTAGCCACGATTACTTCGATGCCGAGGACAATGGTAATAATAAACGTTATAGTCGATTTTTGAACCCTTATGTGTTCTTAAAAAGCGATACACAGAATGACAAGGACTTCCCTACCCGCGGAATTTACATCAACGCAGAAGGAAAAGTCATAGATCTTATGAAATCTGAAGTGGATAAAAGGCTGGTTCAGGTAAAAGCCGATATCAGAATTAACATTCGTGTGGCAAAACATTTCACATACCGATTGAATCTCTACGGTGGAATTACCATCGGGGAAAATCTTCCACAGTTCTACCAATATCGATTGGGAGGAATCTTCGAACAGAATGTTGTTAATTTTAAAAGTTTTTCCGGATTCTATTTCGGTCAGTTGAATACCAATAATGTGGTTTTAGTTTCAAACGATCTTCAGTTTAGGTTTAATAAAAACTATTTCATCAGCGGAAATTTCTCCTTTGCAAATCTTTCCGATGATCTTACTTTTGAAGATGCCGTAAAATTAAATTACAGCTCATTCGGAATCACCGCAGGATACAAATCTCCTTTCGGGCAGATTAAAATTAATTTCAGTCACTCACTTAAAAATAATCAAAAAGGCATATTCAGTGTTATTTTAGGGCACTGGTTTTAAAACAATGATACAATTCTTTTACGAAAACTTACCCGAAACTGTAAACACAAACTACAAAACATGGCTGGAAGATATCATTCTTTCGGAAGGAAAAAAGACGGGAGAAATCAATTATATCTTCTGTGACGACGAATATCTCCTGAAGGTAAATCAGGATTATTTGCAGCACGATTATTATACAGACATCATTACATTCGACTATGTAAAAGGCAAGACAATAAGCGGAGAGATTTTCGTATCTTTGCAGCGCATTTCAGACAACGCTTCTACTCTATCCAAAGAATATGAAGAAGAGCTGAGAAGAGTTTTGGCTCACGGCATACTTCATCTTTGCGGATTCAAGGATAAAACCGAAGAAGAAGAACTGTTGATGCGAAGCAAAGAAGATTTTTATTTAGCAAAATACAATTAATGTTTCTATTTTTTTTAGAAGCTTAATCCCGCTCTCCGCACTCGCTTTTTTTCTTTTTCAAAGAAAAAAGAGCTCAGACAAATGCTGCGATCGGGGCTAAATAAGCCCCATTACAGGCAATTTCAGCTTGTAAATTAAAACAATGTTTCACGTGAAACATTTATAGAAAAGATTAAAATTTAAGGCTTAAAACAAGCAATAAGAAGATGATTTCAGAAATATATGATGTAATCGTAGTTGGTGCCGGTCACGCAGGATGTGAAGCAGCAGCTGCAGCAGCCAACCTAGGTTCGAAAACCCTGCTTATCACAATGAATATGCAGACTATCGGGCAAATGAGCTGCAACCCGGCAATGGGAGGCATTGCAAAAGGGCAGATCGTAAGGGAAATTGATGCTATGGGAGGTTATTCAGGGATTGTAGCTGACAAATCGGCTATTCAGTTTAAGATGCTGAACCTTTCCAAAGGTCCTGCCATGTGGTCTCCAAGAACACAGAACGATAGAATGCTTTTCGCAGAAGAGTGGCGTTTGGCGTTAGAAAATACACCAAATCTTGATTTCTTTCAGGATATGGTAAAACAGCTTATTGTAGAGGATAACAAGGTTGTAGGCGTTGTTACTTCATTAGGAATTGAGATTAAAGGACACTCCGTAGTGCTTACCAACGGAACCTTCCTGAATGGATTAATCCACGTTGGAGATAAGCAATTAGGTGGCGGAAGAATGGGCGAACCAAGAGCTTTTGGAATAACAGAACAGCTGGTTTCCTTAGGTTTTGAAGCAGGAAGAATGAAGACCGGTACTCCACCGCGAGTAGACGGAAGAAGCCTTGATTATTCTAAAATGGAAGAACAAAAAGGAGATGAAAACCCTCAAAAATTCAGTTATTTAGATACTCCTAAATTAACCAAACAATTAAGCTGTCATATCACTTACACCAACGAAATTGTACATGATATTTTACGTGAAGGATTCGACAGAAGCCCAATGTTTAATGGTACAATCCAGAGTTTAGGACCTAGATATTGCCCAAGTATAGAGGATAAAATCAATCGTTTTGCAGAAAGAACAAGACATCAGCTTTTCGTAGAACCGGAAGGCTGGAAGACTATTGAAATCTATGTAAACGGGTTCAGTTCTTCTCTTCCGGAAGATGTTCAGGTGAAGGCGATGAAGCATATTCCGGGATTCGAGAATGTAAAAGTATTCCGTCCGGGCTATGCAATTGAATATGACTACTTCCCTCCTACTCAGTTAAAGCGTACTTTAGAGACAAAATTGATCAATAATTTATACTTTGCAGGACAGATAAATGGGACAACAGGATATGAAGAAGCAGCCGGACAAGGACTGATTGCCGGGATTAATGCTCACAATAAAGTACACGAAAAAGATGAATTCATCCTTAACAGAGATGAAGCATATATCGGAGTTTTAATTGATGATTTAATCACAAAAGGTACGGAAGAACCCTACAGAATGTTTACTTCCAGAGCAGAATACAGGCTTCTTTTAAGACAGGATAATGCAGATATCAGACTTACTGAAAAGGCGTATAAATTAGGTCTTGCGAAAGAGGACAGATTAAAAAGAGTTGAAGAGAAAATCACTAAGAGTGAGGAACTTGAAAGCTTTTTAAGAGAAACTTCTTTAAAGCCGGGAGTTATCAATCCTATCTTAGAAACTATCGAAAGCAGCCCTGTTGATCAGGCTTTCAGAGCAGCTCAAATCCTTACCAGACCTAATATGACATTAGAAAAACTGGACGGGATCGACTTCATTAATGAAGTTTCTTCCACCTATGATGATGAAGTAAGAGAGCAGGCAGAAGTAAATATTAAGTATAGAGGATATATCGAAAAGGAAAAAGAAAACGTAGCCAAGCTGAACCGTTTGGAAAATATTAAAATTCCAGAAGATTTTGACTATTCAAAGTTATCGAGCCTTTCCAGCGAAGCGAAGCAAAAAATGGCAAATGTAAAACCAAAAACCATCGCACAGGCCGGAAGAATAAGTGGTGTTTCTCCTGCAGATATCAATGTTTTATTGGTTTATTTAGGGCGATAAGAGCACTATGTTTCACGTGAAACATAAGAACAATTTGAAATAAAATTAATTGAAATTAGAGGCTTACAACAGCCTCAATTTCATTTTAAATAGAATATCATAATGAAAATTAAAGATCATTTTCTTTCACAGGAAATATTTGAAATTAAAGAAATAGAAACCAAAGGGGTTTTTAAAACCTCCCCTATTCCATCCAATATTTCGAAATACTATGAAAGCGAAGATTATATTTCTCATCATCAGGATTCAGGAAGTATAAAAGAAAAGCTATATAAATTTTTACAATCATTCAATCTTCAGTATAAAAAAACAATTCTTTTAGACAGAATTAATAAAGGATCTAAGGTTTTAGACTATGGATGCGGAGCCGGAGAATTTGTAAAATATATAGAAAATGATTTTCAGACTTTAGGATTCGAACCCGATGCTGATGCAAGAAAAGCAGCACAAAGTAAAATTACAAAAGCTCAGATTTTAGATAATATTAATGATATTGAAGATGAAAGTCTGGATGCAATTACACTTTGGCATGTCTTCGAGCACGTGGAAAATCAGGATGAAATGCTGGAAATTTTCAATAAAAAGTTAAAAGAAAAAGGTCTACTAATTATCGCTGTTCCCAACCCTACTTCTTATGATGCAAAACATTATAAAGAATATTGGGCAGCATATGATGTACCGAGACACATTTATCATTTCTCAAAAAAAGGCATGGAAAATCTGATTTCAAAAAAGCCGAACTGGAAAATGAGAAAAATTAAACCACTGATTTTAGATTCTTATTACATCTCCATGTTGAGCGAAAAATACAAAAAATCTCCTCTTTTTTGGCTAAAAGCTGTAGTCTATGGAACAATTTCTAACGTAAAAGCCCTTTTTTCGAACGAATTTTCAAGTTTGATATACATTATCGAAAAAAAGTAGAAAACCGAATTTTGACCTATTTCTAAAGGTCAATTTTTCGCATTTTTGGTATAAATTTTAAAAAACTCAGGAAAATTTCCTGAGTTTTTATTTTTTAAGCTTCTTAAAAAATATTTATAATTTTTTTTTCAAAGAAATTTTTTATTGTGATTTAGAAATTTTAATGCTTCTCCCCTATGACTAATTATTTTTTTATATTCAAAAGATTTTTATTGTTTTTAGATTTACAAAAATTATTAAATGTTTCGACTCCGCTCAACATGACCCGGGTAGATCACATTGATAAAATTAAACTCTTAGCATTAGTGATGTCATGTTGAGCGGAGTCCAAGCATCCAAATAAATTCAATGAAAAGAAAAACAATTAGAAATCAGAATTAACATAAAAAAGAAAAAATAACAAAATCACGAAAAAATCCAGTTACAAAATGCAAATTCTTACAAAAACACACCTTTTAAAGCCTCAAATTTTTTTAAAAAATAAATATTCAAAAAAGATCTGTTTTTAGATTTTAAATATATTTCTGAAAGTCAATTTTTGACACTTTTTTAATTTTTCCTATTTTTTTAATAGATCCTTATTTTAAGAAAAACAAAAGTCCACTGAAAAATTCAGCGGACTTAAAAATATTTAAAATTAAATTATCTTAATTATTAATCGCAGCAACTCCCGGAAGTTCCAACCCTTCCAGACTTTCAAGCATCG
This sequence comes from Chryseobacterium wanjuense, assembly GCF_900111495.1. Taxonomy (NCBI): domain Bacteria; kingdom Pseudomonadati; phylum Bacteroidota; class Flavobacteriia; order Flavobacteriales; family Weeksellaceae; genus Chryseobacterium; species Chryseobacterium wanjuense. The sequence continues at coordinate 657,078 of NZ_FOIU01000002.1, forward strand.
CTCCTCCACCGGTAGAAACATAACTTACTTTGTCTCCATAACCGAACTGCTTCACGAAGGCAACACTGTCCCCTCCTCCTACAAGTGAGAAAGCTCCTTGTCTTGTAGCTTCAGCAATACTTTCACCTAGAGCAATCGTTCCTGCAGCGAAGTTTGACATTTCGAAAACCCCGATCGGCCCGTTCCAAAGAATTGTTCTGGAATTTAAAAGAACATCATTGAACTGATCTCTGGATTTCTGACCGGCATCCAGTCCCATCCATCCTTCAGGAATTGCATAGATATCAACTTCTTTTCTGTCGGCATCATTACTGAAACTTTCGGCAATAATGGTATCAGAAGGAAGATATACTTTTACATTATGTTCTTTTGCTTTTCCTAAAATCTCAATTGCAAGAGGTAATTTATCTTCTTCCACCAATGAATTTCCTATCTTCCCACCAAGAGCTTTAATAAAAGTAAAAGCCATTCCGCCACCAATGATCAGGTTGTCAATAGCAGGTAAAATATTTTCTATAATGGTAATTTTAGTTGAAACTTTAGAACCTCCAAGTATCGCAGTTACAGGGCGTTCGCCGCTTTTTAAAACTCTGTCAATCGCCTGAAGTTCTTTTGCCATCAGTAAACCGAAAAATTTAGTTGAAGGAAAAAACTTAGCAATTACAGCTGTAGAAGCATGTGCTCTGTGAGCCGTTCCGAAGGCATCATTTACATAAGCATCAGCCAATTTAGAAAGCTTTTCTGCAAAGGCTTCATCACCTTTTTCTTCTTCATTATGAAAACGCAGATTTTCCAATAAAAGGATTTCCCCCGGCTTAAGCTCTGAAGAGGCCTGTTCAGCCTTCTCTCCTATGCATTCGTCTACGAATTTTACTTCCTGACCCAATACATTGGATACTTCTTCTACAATATGTTTAAGAGAAAATTCATCTTTCACCTCTCCTTTAGGTCTCCCCAGGTGAGCCATCAGAATCACGGAACCTCCGTCTTTAAGGATTTTATCGATAGTTGGCTTTACCGCCACAATTCTTGTATTGTCTGTAACTTTAAGCTGGTCGTCCTGCGGAACATTGAAATCCACCCTTACCAGAGCCTTCTTGTCTTTAAAATTGAAATCATTGATTGTTTTCATAAATAACCTAGAATTTTCTTTTCACAAATGTAAGATTTTAAAATTTTGGAAAAGCTGCAACCCGACAAAAGTTTTCAAAAACTTTCCCGCAGACCCAACATTCACTAATCAACATTTATCTCTTTTATAAAAAAAAAGAATATGTCATTGTTGTTGAGTGTTGTGAATTTAGGGGATAAGTTTTTTTGAAATACTTCATAACACTCAATTTTTATTCAATTCATATTTAATTAACAATATAATTTGCTGTAAATCTGATTTTTCACTTGGTTACTAACAAATATGGATAACTTTTCCCCAATTCCCTTTATTAATAACCGGTTTATGGAAAAGACATAGAGTAACTGGAAAGAAGTTTTTGAAAATTGTGGTTAAAATTTTTGTTGCGAAATTTCATTAGTGATTTTTTTAATGTTACGAAACATTTATTTCACCGAAGTTATCCACAGTTATTCACAATGCTTTTCACAATTTACTCCCGAAAGACTAACAAGCATTATTATTATTTTTATCTTTGTAAAGAAATAAATCTAAAAAAGACTTAATACAAGTACTATGAAAAGAAAAATCGCTATTGCAGCTGACCATGCAGGTTTCGAATATAAAGAGATTGTGAAAAAACATCTTTCGGAAAACTTTGATGTTCAGGATTTTGGAACGTTTTCCACAGACAGTGTGGATTATCCTGACTATGTACACCCTGCCGCAACGTCTGTTGAGAACGGTGAAAATGAATTGGGAATTTTGATCTGCGGAAGCGGAAATGGCGTTCAGATCACAGCTAACAAACATCAGAAGATTCGTTGCGCGCTTTGCTGGATGCCGGAGATTGCAAGCCTGGCAAGACAGCATAATGATGCGAATATGATTTCAATACCTGCGAGATTTATCTCTAAAGAACTGGCGATAGAAATTGCAGACAAGTTTCTCTCAACAGATTTCGAAGGAGGAAGACACCAGAACAGAGTTGATAAAATTGCATTTTGCTAAACATATAAAGGCTTGTAAATCACATTACAAGCCTTATTTATTTTTTATTTTGTATCTTTGTACCGTTCAATAGAATTTACCAGTCTATTATTCCCATGTAAACCTATAGAAATATTTAAAAGATATTTAACAGAAGGTTTTTCTCCCCTCTTCTCCATATTTGTAGTATTTTTATACAGCAGTAAAGCTTCCATTGTGAAATATTTGGAAGGAAAATTGATGTTGTTGAATAAAAGAGTAAAGTTTAAAATAAATATTAAAATTGTCTTTACCATATATTAAGATAATTTTAAAATGGTTTTAATTATATATTAAAACTGTAACTAATTAATAATAAAATTAATATGCCAAAAAAAAGAAAATATATAAGTCATAAAAATGATTTGAAACTTATGGAAATCGGAAGATTGATCCTGCGTTTCATGAACGAAAATGCGACGAAAATTTATAACTATAAACAGATCGCAGACGGAATAGATTATAAGAATCCAAGACAGAGAGAGCTTGTGGTTCAGGCTTTGCATAAACTTCAGGCTTCAGAAAAAATAAAAGAAGCAGAAAAAGGAAAATATATTGTCAACCTCAATATTGCAGGAACATTGACAGGAATTATCGATTTCAACCAATCCGGAAATGCATATGTAGCCGTAGAAGGGCTGGAAGACGATATTTTTATCCATTCTAAAAATGTAAAGGATGCATTGCAGGGTGATAAAGTTTTAATTATCACCTATAACTATAAAGGTAAAAAGCTGGAAGGATCGGTATTGGAAGTTCTGGAAAGAGGAAGAACGGAATTTGTGGGAACTTTTCAAAAGGTGGCTCATAAAGATTTTGGGTTTGTTGTTTGTGATAAAAAAACAATTAATACCGATATTTTTATTCCGAAAACTAAATTTAACAGTGCCGAAGACGGCGACAAGGTGATCGTAAAAATGACAGAATGGAGGCCGGGAGATAAAAATCCGGAAGGCGAAATTATTCAGGTTTTGGGAGCTCCCGGAGAACACGAAACGGAGATCCACTCTATCCTTGCAGAATACGGTTTGCCATACGAATTCCCTGAAGAAGTGGAAAGAGATGCTGATAAAATCGACAGAAGAATCACTGATGAAGAAGTGGCAAAACGTTGGGATATGCGAAATATCTGTACCTTCACTATCGACCCGAAAGATGCAAAAGACTTCGATGATGCTTTATCCATCAGGAAATTAGAAAACGGAAACTGGGAAATCGGTGTGCATATCGCAGACGTTTCTCATTATGTGATTCCGGGAACGATGCTGGATGACGAAGCTTATCAGAGAGCGACTTCCGTTTACCTTGTAGACCGTGTGGTACCGATGCTTCCCGAAGTTTTGAGTAATGATGTCTGCTCACTTCGTCCAAATGAAGATAAATTTACATTTTCAGCCGTTTTCGAATTGGACGATAATGCCAAAATCCAGAAGCAATGGTTTGGAAGAACGGTTATTCATTCCGACAGAAGATTTACGTATGAGGAAGCTCAGGAAAGAATTGAGACAAAACAGGGAGATCTTCAGGAAGAAATCAATGTATTAGACAGATTAGCCAAAATCATGCGTGCAGAACGTATCAGAAAAGGTGCAATTACCTTTGACAGAAGCGAAGTTCGATTTAATCTTGATGAAAATAATGAACCGGTTGGAGTATATTTTAAAATAAGCAAAGACTCAAACCATTTGATCGAAGAATTCATGTTGCTTGCGAATAAAAAAGTGTCTGAATTTGTTTCATTAAACAGAAAAGGAGATATCACTCAGAATACCTTTATTTATAGGGTTCACGATGATCCGGATCCTGCAAAACTGGAATCTTTGAGAGATTTTGTTTCGACTTTCGGATATAAAATGGATCTGGCAAATACGAAAAAAGTTGCTGAATCTTTGAATAAATTATTACACGATGTCAAAGGAAAAGGCGAAGAAAATATGATTGAAACACTAGCCATGCGAAGTATGAGCAAAGCGGTGTATTCTACAGAGCCGATCGGTCACTATGGTCTTGGTTTTGAATATTATACGCACTTCACCTCTCCTATCCGACGTTATCCGGATTTGATAGCCCACAGACTGCTTCAGCATTATTTGGACGGAGGAAAATCTCCAAACAAACCGGAACTGGAAGAAAAAGCGAAACACTGCAGCTCCATGGAAAGACTGGCAGCAGATGCAGAAAGAGATTCTATCAAATACATGCAGGTGAAATTCATGGAAAAATATTTGGGAGAGACTTTCAATGGAGTAATTTCAGGAGTGGCAGAATTTGGATTCTGGGTAGAAATTCCTGAAAATGGTGCAGAAGGTTTAATTAAATTAAGAGATCTGGTAGACGATTCTTATATGTTTGATGCCAAAACTCACGCTGTATACGGGATGAGACACGGCAAAAGATATCAATTGGGAGATAAGGTGCAGATCAAAGTGGTGAAAGCAAACCTGATTCAAAAGCAATTGGATTTTAAGATAGTTGATTAATTAAAACATAAAGTTTAAATTTGTATAAAATGGGATGAGATTAATTTTTCATTTTAAAAAAATACTGAATGTTTGAACTTATTTTATCTGCTATCGTATTAGGATTTATGCTGAGTCTGGTTTTCATAGGACCTATATTTTTCCTTTTAATTGAAACCAGCTTTTCCAGAGGTCCGAGACATGCGCTTGCGTTGGATATTGGAGTGATTTCCGCAGATCTTCTGTGTATTCTGGCAGCGTATTATGCGAGTGCAGATATTGTAACGTTGATAGATAAACATCCTGGTTTTTACAGGATTACAGCGATACTCATTTTTATTTACGGTATTGTCATGATGGTCACCAAAACCAAAATGCACATGCCCGGTGAAGAGAAAATCATTAATCAGAATTATTTTAAAACTTTTATTAATGGTTTTTTCTTTAATCTTCTCAATGTAGGAGTGATCCTATTCTGGCTGGTAACGGTGATTTCCGTGAGAAATCAATATCCGGATACCGGCAATTTTATTTTATATATCGGAGTTGTGATCGCCACATACCTTTGTATTGATCTTGCTAAAATCTTCCTGGCAAAGCAGTTTCACGATAAATTGACACAAAAATTGGCCAACCAGATCAGAAGAATCGTGGGTGGCATTCTTATCATATTCAGTTTCTTTATCTTTTTACAGAGCTTCAAAAAATTCAATCAGTTTGATAAACGTTTGGAAGAAGCAGAAAAGACCGAAGTAAAATATCAAAAAGCAAAATGAAAAAAATAATCTTTCCGAAATCACTTAAAAAAGGTGACAAAATAGCCATAATTTCCCCTGCAGGAGCCGTAGATGAAACCCAATTGACAAAGGGAATCGAAATGATTAAAAATAAAGGTTTCGAACCTGTCTTGGGCGAACATCTTTATACAAAATTTTCCAACGGGTACAATTATGCAGGCACGGAACAGGAAAGAATAAAAGATATCAACTGGGCTTTGAATGACCATGAAATCTCCGCAATCTGGGCTTCCAGAGGAGGTTATGGTTGCCAGCATCTGGTTGAACATTTAAAACTTAAAAATTTCACTAAAAATCCTAAATGGTACATCGGCTATTCTGATAATACAGTGATCCAGAGTTATTTATTGAAAAAAGGCTTTGCTTCCATTCACGGACAAACCGTAAAAACTTCAAGTTTCGGAGTGACGGATGAAAGTTATGATCTCATTTTTGATATTTTAAAAGGAAAAACTCCAAAATATAGCTTAAAATCGCATCAATTTAATAAAACGGGTTCTGCTGAAGGAGAATTGGTTGGAGGAAATTTGGCCTTGATCTATGCGCTTTTAGGAACCAAATATGCCTTTGACTGTAAGAATAAAATTTTATTCATTGAAGATATTGGCGAAAATTTTTATGCTCTGGATCGAATGATCATGAGTCTGGAATTGGCCGGAGTTTTTACTAAAATTTCAGGGTTAATTATCGGCGGAATGACCAACATGGGCGATGAAAAAGAAAACAAACAATACGAAGACAGCTTTGATGAATTCGCTTACAAATTAATATCAGACAGAATTTCTAAGTATCATTTTCCGGTGGTTTTCGGTTTTCCGAATGGTCATATTAAAGATAACCGTCCTTTAATTATCGGCGGAAATGTGAAATTACAAGGTAAGGATAAGGTTAAGATTGAGTTTTAAGATATGATCAATAAAGAGAATATTGAACCTATACATGTCACTAAAAATGTGATAAAGGGTATTCTCTATATTTTATTTCTTTTGATTTTAGCTGTTTATTTTATATTTTTTGATAGAAGTTTGAAACTAGAACATACAGAAGAATGCCCCTGTGCAGACTCAAAATATACTTTGTATCAATATAAAGACAGAGGAACTTTATTGGAAAGAAATAAATATGATTTGAAAGATTTTAAAACATTTAAACTGGAAAATCGATTAGGTTTTACAGTTGATAAATTGACACATCTTGATATTATGAAATTAAACGATACAATCTCAAGAAGAAAGCAAAGAGGAACAAAACCTTTTGGAATGCAGTTTTATTGGGATTGTAAAAATAAAGAAGTCTGGATCTCAGAAAAACATAAACTATCTTTTCAATAACCCTCCAACTCAAGCATGGCTACACACAACGATCTCGGAAAACTGGCAGAAGATTTAGCTGCTGAATTTTTATTAAAAAACGGCTATAAAATCCTGGTAAGAAATTTCCGTTTTCAGAAAGCTGAGATTGATATTATTGCTGAAAAGGATAATTTAATTATTGTAACAGAAGTAAAAGCCCGGTCAACAGACGCTTTTATGCTGCCTCAGGAAGCGGTTACAAAAACAAAGATTAAGTCGATAGTTTCCGCGGCAAATCATTATCTGGAAGAATTTAATAAAAACCAGGAAGTAAGATTTGATATTATTTCCGTGCTTCCGGACGAAAAAGGAAAATTAATTATTGAACATATACCTGATGCTTTTGAAGCATTTGACGCCAATTGATATAATGTAGTAATGTATCAATCTAGCAGTTTACCAATGATTGTTACATTGATAAATTTTTAGACTGGTACATTTAAAAATTGAAAATTTTTTATGAAAACAATATTAGTCACCGGAGCGACTTCCGGAATAGGGAAATCAACTGCGGAACTTTTTGCGAAACAAGGAAACAGAATCATTATCTGTGGGAGAAGATCCGAGGTTTTGGAATCATTAAAAACAGAACTTTCTGCCTTCACCGAAATATTTAGTTTAAAGTTTGATGTAAGGAATTTAGAAGAAGTGGAAACCGCGATCACTTCCCTTCCCGAAGAATGGAAAAATATTGATGTACTGATCAATAATGCCGGGAATGCCCACGGTTTGGATCCTCTTTCTGCAGGAAAAACAGACGACTGGGATTCTATGATCGACGGAAATGTAAAGGGACTTTTATATGTTTCAAAAATGATTATTCCGGGCATGAAAGAAAGAAATTCCGGACATATAGTAAATATTAGTTCAGTAGCTGCAAGACAGACTTACGCGAATGGAGTCGTTTATTGTGCGACGAAAAAAGCTGTCGATGTTATTTCCGAAGGAATGCGAATAGAATTAACTGAATTCGGAATTAAAGTTACCAATATTCAACCCGGAGCTGTGGAAACAGACTTTTCTATGGTGAGATTTAAAGGTGACAGCGAAAAAGCTTCTACAGTTTACGCAGGTTATGAACCTCTAAAGGCTGAGGATATTGCCGATTCCATCGCATATTGTGTAAATGCACCGAAACATGTGTGTGTTTCAGATATGACGATCTATCCCACTGCTCAGTCCGAGCCGAGAACGATTTACAGAAAATAGTATCAAAATAATGACTTAAATTTGCAGGAATATTAGCATTTTATTCATTAATAAATTGTTCTACTGTTAAATTGTTACATTTAAAAAAATGAAAATTCTATACATCGAAACATCTTCAAAAAACTGTTCTGTGGCTATTTCAGATAATGAAAAGCTGCTTTGTCTTACCGAAGAAGTTTCCGAAAATTATAAACAGTCCGAAAGTCTTCACACCTTTGTAGAATGGGCTTTGGAAGGAGCCGGAATTTCAATGAAAGATATTGAAGTGGTTTCTCTGGGCAAAGGTCCGGGTTCTTATACAGGATTAAGAATCGGGGCATCTTCTGCAAAAGGGTTTTGCTACGGACTGAAAGTTCCTTTAATTGCCATAAACTCTCTTGAAACGATGATAGAGCCTTTTTTAGGCCAAAACTATGATTTTGTAATCCCTTTGATCGATGCCAGGAGAATGGAGGTCTATACCGCAGTTTACGACGGAAAAACGGGGAAAGAAATTTCTGAGACGGAAGCCAAAATTTTAGATGAAACTTCGTTTGAAGAATTTAAAGATAAAAAAATACTATTTGTAGGAGACGGCGCAAAAAAAGCCAAGGAGATTTTACAGCTTCCGAATGCTGATTTTAATGAAGATGTCTACCCTTCCGCACAATATTTAATCAGAAAAACCATGGAGAAGATTGATAAAAAAGAGTTTGAAGATGTAGCCTATTTCGAACCATTTTATCTGAAAGATTTTCATGGGGTAAAGAAAAAGAAAAGCGAAGATTAATTCTTCGCTTTTTTCTTTTTTATTGTGGTTTCGACGGCATTGTAGCCGGATTCAGTATTTGTTGTTGATTATTATTTTGTTTTTTCGGTGGTTTGTTGCTGTTACCGCTTGATGGCTGCATTGGTTGAGGATTATTCATTTGACCAGCCGAGTTTTCCGGAACTCCTATACTGTTAGGTTGTTGCGGCTGTTGCGGAGTATTATTAGCTGTGTTTACAGCAGTTTGAGGTATTGAATTTCCTTTGTTATCCGTTGCCTGAAAGCTCAGGTCGCTTTTCAGATAATTAAGCATTTCTTTGGCCTTTTCTCCTTCCGGGGTTTTCCCGTAGTTTAAAGCAATTTGTTCCAGCTGGAGGATCATTACCTCTTTCCCACTCGCTTTTCCTGCATTGAAGGCATTTAACAAATATAATTTCGGAACCAAAGCATCTTTCGGATATTTCTGGATGGCCTGTTCTATAATATCTTTACTCTCCCCGAATTTCTCAGATTCATACAAAGCAAAAGCCTGTTTGTATTGATTTTCCACATCTTCTGAAGATTTCACAAAAGTGGTGTTCTTCGGGTTTCTCGCAAATTCTGCATAGGAAGTATATGGATAATCGGTCAATAAGATCTGTTTTGCTCTTTCTGCTGCCTGCGGATTTTTCAGATAATTCATGGCAAAAATCTCGTATAAAGCCTGCAGCATTACTTTTTCTTCAGGTTTTACATCGACAAGGTCATACAAGGTTTTGGTAGCCAGCGGGGTGTTTGTAAAGTAATTCTGATACATCACTCCCAGTCCCAGAGAAGCGGTATCTCTGTCTTTTTTCAGTTGGCTCAATTTTCCGGCATCTGCAGGAATCTGTTCGATGTAGAAAGCGGGCTCAAAACGTCTAGGATTCGGTACGTCTGTCGTTCCTAATGCTTCGTTTTTCATATCATCGATAGTAGACATTTTTTTGGAAAAACGCCAGTTGTCGACCAATGCTCTGTCTCCCCACGTTTGTTTAAAGGTAGAAGTTCCTTTGCTTACGGTTCCGGTATTGGCAAAATAAAAACCTTTTGTTGTTACTCCAAAATCTTCGAAAGCATTCGAGCTGTTAGCAAAAATTGAAGTTGAACTGTAATCTCCCGTATCGAAACCTTTGCTTCTTTCTGCACGTCTTCTTTCCAGTTCTTCTTTCTCTTCTTTAGCTTTTATTTTAGCAATATATTTTGAGAAAAAATCCGTTTTCTGTTCTGTAGTCATTTTGGCTAAGTTCAGAATACTGTCATTTTTCTTAATTAAATAATAATTTCTGGAGATCTTTTTAATGTAAGTCGATTGATCTGCCAGAAGAACTTTTGATGGTTCATACGTCATCACAGCCAAAGCGGAATCGTAGTAAACACCGGCTCCGATATAGTCATTTTTATCTAAAAATCCTTTCCCTATTTCATAATAAGCCAGCCCGCGGATCTGTGGATCTGAAACTTTTTCTTTTAAAGATTTTCTGAAATAGTCCTGAGCTTCGTCTTTTTTTCCGGCTTTATTGGCCATTAACCCCAAAGCATAGTAAAATTCGTTCTTTCTTGAAGCGTAAGTTCCTTTTTTACTGATGTCTTCAAGATATTTTTTAGCACCGCTGTAGTCACCTTTTCCGTTAAACGTTTTGGCGGTTTCGATTTGAGATTTTACTTCAAATTCAAAATCATTGGCATACTTGTAAGCTGCCATGAAGCTTTCTCTGGCTCTTTCCGGCTGATTTAAATTGGTTAAAACCTGCCCTCTCAAATAGGCAATTCTACTTTTCAGTTTTCTGTTGCTATTAAGTTCATAAGCGTTATCCAATTCTCTTACAGCTTCTTCTTTTTTTCCTGCATCCAGAAGAGATTCGGCGTAGTAAATACTTAAAAGTTTTTGATAATCTTTATCAATTTTTTCCCCTTTTAATTTGGCAAAAGTTTCGTGAGCTTTATGATAATTTTTAATCTGATCGTACGCTAAACCCTGATAGATTCTAGCTAAAGGAAGCCTTTTATCATCCTTCATGTGGGTGAAAACATAGTTCAGGGCATCCAAAGCTTCCAGAGATTTTCCTCTGTAAATTCTTGCCTGCGCAAGGATCATATATGCGTCGAAAATTTTCTTGTTCTGCTCTTCTCCGTGTTTAATCACCGAATATTTATTAATTGCTTTTAAAGCTTTCGCTTCCGCAATTTCCAGAGAGGTTGCTCCGGTTTGTTCGGGTTGTTCTTCTGAATCTTTGCCTAATCCCATTTTATCCATTGCCCCGTTTACAGCTCCGGATAATGTAGGAGCCCCGGTTCCTCCAGACATCGGATTTCCGGGCATTCCCGGAGGGCCTCCTCTTCCAGGAGTGTTGTTTTGAGGACGGTTTACTTCCGCCATTTTCATGGAGTTTTCAGCAAAAGCTGAAGATTGCCCCAGATCACTTCCCAACGGTTGATCTTCGTACGTAAGGATAGGAATATAAGGCGCATAAAAGTTGTCTTTGTGTGCCTTATCTCTTGATTCGAACTCATAATTCAATGCATCTTTTGCATTAAAAAGTGTGTTGTAGTATGTGGAAAATCCTTTCATGAACTTCGATCGCTGATCCGGCCTCTTGGTTTTTGTGGCACAAGAAGCAACGATACAAAGCGTTAAAAGGAATAAAATATTCTTTTTCATTATTTCAATATAACTCGCTAATCTACTTTTTATTATCAGTAGGTTTGATGATTTTGTAAAAATAATAAAATTTTATATTGAAACTCTTTATATTTCTTTCAAAATTTTGTAAACCAAATGGGTAGGAAGTCCCATAATGGTATAAAAGCTTCCGTTCATCTTTTTGATTTTCGCCATTCCAAGCCATTCCTGGATGCCGTAGCTTCCTGCTTTGTCGAAAGGTTTATAATTTTTAATATAAAATTCTATCTCATCATCTGTAATCTCATCAAATTCTACATCCGCTACATCAGTTTCTGTGATGGTTTTTTCTAAAGTTTTAATGGTAATTCCTGTATATACCTGATGGGTTTTGCCGGATAAAAGCTTCAGCATATTTTTGGCATCGTCTTCATTCTGTGGTTTTCCAAGGAACTGATTATCAATGGCGACTACTGTATCTGCCGTCAACAAAACTTCATCTTCTTCCAGTTTCCGGAATGCATCTGCTTTTAATTCAGATAAATAGGCTGCCGACTCTCCTACTTTGATATGTTCAGGAACAATTTCTTCACAATCGATTTTTACAACTTCAAACGCAAAACCCAAGCTTGAAAGCAATTCTTTTCTTCTGGGAGATTGTGATGCTAATAATAATTTCATTTTCAATTAATTAAACAGATTGTGTATTATCATCATGCCAGTTTCCCTGTACTTTCATTACCTGTTCGATCACATCACGTACAGCCCCGCTTCCACCCTGTTTCGGAGAAATATAAGTGGCAATTCCTTTGATTTCAGGAACTGCATTTTCCGGGCAGGCTGCAATGGCAGAGTTTTCCATGATATGTAAATCCGGAAGATCGTCTCCCATCGTTAAAATTTCTTCGTTTTTAAGATTATATTTTGCTTTAAAATCTTCAAAATCTGCCATTTTATTGTGAGACTTCGGATAATAATCCTGAATCCCAAGATAATTGATTCTGTGTTTTACCATCTCATCATTTCCTCCCGTAATGACCCCGATTAAATAATTGTTTTTTAAGGCTTTAACCACTGCATAACCATCTAAAACATTCATCACTCTCGACATATTTCCTCCGGGCATCAGATACACGCTTCCGTCTGTGAAAACACCGTCTACATCGAATACAAATGCTTTTATATCTTTTAATTTTTCTTTATAACTCATACATTTTTTGGATAGAATGATTCATTGTTTTATAGATCTCCAGACTTTCGTCTTTTAATAATTGCTCATGTAATTCCAGAATTCTTTTGTCGTTTCTTACAGCCGGACCGGTTTGTGCCGATTTTGGATCGATTTCATGAATTTTTTGAACTGTTTCATCTATTAACGGTAAAAAATAATTAAAAGGGATTTCCTGAGAATCGGAAATTTCTTTCGCCCTGGAAAAAAGATGATTCACAAAATTGCAGGCAAAAACAGCTGTAAGATGAATATATTTTCTCTTTTCGTGGGTACTTTCCATGACATTTTTGGAAATTTTAGAGGCAATTTCAAACAGGGTTTTTTTATCCTCTTCATTTTCTGTTTCAATAAAAAAAGGAATGTTGGAATATTCCAATTCTTTAGATTTTGAAAAAGTCTGCAAAGGATAAAAGCTTGACTTTCTGTACTCTCCTGCTAGAATTTCTTTTGGAAGCGAACCAGAGGTATGCGCAACCAGACTGTCTTTTTTAGTAATGATTTTAGAAACTGTTTCAACAGCATTGTCACTTACACAAATGATGTACAGATCTGCATCTTCCAGTTTTTCTGTGGAGAATGGGATTTTTAATTCATCAGAAATTTTATTCAATTCTTTTTCATTCCTTCCAAAAATTTGAGTCAAAGGAATATTATTCAGAACAAAAGCTTTTGCCATGTGATAGGCAACATTTCCGGAACCGATAATTACAATTTGCATATAACAAAGATAAGGTTTTTAGGACAGGAAGATGGATGCGGGAAGGGGGAAGTTTTATGATTCGGATTTTTATTTTGATTTGATGTTATTTCAGGGCAAGGATTTTTTACATTAAAAAAATTTCTCGCAGATTTTTCAGATTACACGGATGTTTGTGTTTTATAGATATATATCCACTGTGAAGGGAAGAATCGGAATTATTATTAAGATCATTTAAGCAACAGATTTAAAATTTTTTATAAATAATTAATTTATTGGACTAAAAATTGAATAAGTAATTTAACTTTCAGTTATTTTTGTAATCCAAAACAATGAAAGCATCTTATGAAGATTAAGGACGCGGAAATTATTTCGTTGATGCAAAGTCCACGAACTCAGGAAAAAGGAGTTCGTGCTTTAATGGATGCTTATCAAAGCAGATTGTATTGGCACATAAGAAGAATTATTGTAGACGGAGATCTTGCTCAGGATACTTTGCAGGAAACTTTTATTAAAGCTTATCAGAATTTTCACCAGTTCAAAAACGATAGCCAGTTGTACACATGGCTGTACAGAATCGCTACCAACGAAGCATTACAGCAAATAAATAAGTTGAAAAAAATGCAGAAAACTGATGAAGACCCTGAGTATCATATGCAGAATCTTGTAGCTGATAATACAGACGGAGATGCCGAAGAAATACAGATATTGCTGCAGAACGCTATACATAGCCTGCCTGAGAAGCAGAAGCTGGTATTTATGATGCGGTATTATGATGATTTGCCTTACGAAGAAATATCGAAAATTGTAGATATGTCGGTAGGAACTTTGAAAACGAATTATCATTATGCCAAACAAAAAATAGAAGAATATATTAAAGAGAATTACGAGAGATAATTTTTGAGAAACAACAAGATGAAAGATTTTGATCTAGAAAAATTAGAACGCAAAAACATCTATAAAGTCCCTGAGAACTTGTTTGAAGACATTCAGGGGAAGGTGTTGAGTGGTATAAATGATTTTGATCTAGAAAAATTAGAACGTAAAAATATTTATACAGTTCCTGAAAATCTATTTGAGAATATTCAGGAAAAGGTGATGACTCATGTACAGCCTGCAAAAAAAGCACCTATTTTTAAGCTAAATTGGGGATATGCTGTGGCTGCATCATTAGCTTTGGTTTTCGGATCGACTTTTGTTTTCAATTCTGTGAATGATACAAAAGATCCGGCAGAATCTCAGGCATCTTATGCTTCGAAATCTCAGGAACCAAAGACAGAAAGCGAAGTCGCTTATGAAACTTTAAAATCTGATTTAACTTCTGTTGAAAATAACAATCAAACAGTTGAAAGTCAAGATAATAATAGATCTTTTGCTCAGGATAACACAACCGTAGAACAAAAGGCAGAAACAAAAACAGTAAAACCTGTTTCGAAACAGCAAGAAACTCAAATAAACGAGTATCTGGATTCTTTCTCTAATTCCGAAATTACGGAATTGGCAAGCAATTCGACTCAGGATGTTTATTTGGATTTATATAACTAATGAGAAAGATGAAAAAGATATTATTTACGCTTTTTATTATTTATGGTTTTGGCTTAAATGCCCAAAGGACGGATTACGACTGGAAAAAAATGGACCCTAAACAAAGAAAAGAAGTAATAAACAATCTTTCTCCTGAAGAAAGAAAGGCGCTTCTTACCAAGTTCAGGAATAACATGGTGATGGATAATCTGGACATCGATCCGAGCGATAAGGCAGAATTTACAGACATTTACAACGAATATCTGGAAAGCCAGAAACAGATTAAAAGTCAGTTTAATTCTAATTTTAATCCTGAATCCTTATCGGATGAAGAGGCGAAAGCCAAGCTTCAGCAAAGCTTTGAAGTAGGGCAAAAATTATTGGATAATAGAAAAAAATATGCTGATAAAATGCAGCAGGTAATTCCTTGCCAAAAAGTCTTGAAGCTGTTTCAGTCTGAGGGAATGATGAGAGATAAGATGAACGAAAGAAAACCTCGAGGAAACGGAAGCAATAGCAGCAATGCTTTGAGACCTAGACAAAACCCATAATAGTTTATTTTTTTAATGTTGGACGACTCTTGCAATTTATTGTGAGAGTCGTTTAATTTTAAATTAATTCTTAGTTTTGCAAAAATTTAAAACATAAGTTGATGAAAAAAATTATTGTATTCTTTTTGTTCTCAGTTTTTCTTTCTGCGCAGAAAACAGAAATTATTGAATTAAAAGAAAATATAAAAGACAGGAAGGGACTTACAAAATCCCTTACGTTAATTGATAACAGAGCAGATAAAGAGATAGGTAAAGTCTCTAATAAAAAAGGAGAGGTAGAAATAGAACTTCCTGAAGGAGACCTTAAAAGCTTTATTGAAGCCTGGTTTGCACAAGACAACAAAGTAAAAGGAAATAATGATATTGTTTTAATGCTTGAAGATTTAAAAGTCTACGATGAACAGGCAGAGAATGATATAATAATGTATGCAAAAGCTAAAATAAAAATTTCAAGTTTCTTAAAAAGAAATGACAAATATTATTTTATCAACCGTTTTGATAATGTAATTGTCTGTGATCCAAAAAGAACGGCAAGCGTTTCAAAATATTTATCTCTTACCATTGAAGAAATACTTGCAGAATTTATTAAAACCTCTTATTCCGGTCCGGTTTTAAGTCAATATATTGTTGAAAATGATATAGCAAATTATAATGCTGATTTCAGTAAGAACAACAAGTCATTAAATCAGGAACTAAAAAATGGTGTTTATTTGAATTTTAAAAGTTTTTCTGATCAGAAACCTGCTGAAGGATATTATTTTGAAAAAAATAAAAAAGGAAAAGTAGTGAGGATAAAAAATCAAGAAGATCTTACCATTTCTTTGGGTGAAACCTTTGGCTATGTAGATGGAGGTATAGCATACAGATTAATTCCTACAGGCTTTCAGGAAATGAAAAAAGATGAAAAAGGATATTACATTATCACATCCAGAGCTCAGCTTTTCACAGAAAAAAGTGGAAACGGAGCTATGATTGGAGCTATCGCAGGTGGATTGGTAGGAGCAGCCATTGGTGCGGCCATTGATTCTGGTTCTAATATAGCAGCAGTAAAGGGTTTTGGTTTTAAATCTCCGACTATGACTAAGGTTTATATCGATTCTTTAACAGGGGCATATATTTTTACTAAATAAACTGTAAGATAAAAAACAGTCTTTTTCAAATTTTGAAGGCTGTTTTTGTTTTAAATTAATTCTTAGTTTTGTAAAAACTTAAAACATAAGTTGATGAAAAAAACATTTTTCTTTTTACTCTTATCTTTCTTATTATCTGCTCAGAAAACAGAAACTATAGACCTTTCAAAATCTATTAAAGACAGCAAAAACTCTATTAAAACATTTACAGTAATAGATCAAAGACCCAATCAGGAAATTGGAAAGGTGATGTATCATAAAGATTCGGTACGTATTATTTTTGAAAACAATGCTTCAAAAGATCTTCAAGACTGGTTTTATAAAAACAATCCTGTAAGAGGTCAGAATGATATGGTTCTTTTACTTGAAAACTTAAATATTTCGGAAGATAAAAAAGAAAAATATTCTATTGGGAAACTTGAGTTAAGAGCAAGTACTTTCATTAAAAAAGATGATGGGTATCATTTTGTTTATAGGATAGATACAGCCGCAACAGTTTCATCACGTACTACACCGTATTTAGCACAAAGTTTGGCAAAAAAAGCGACACTTATTTTTACAGATTTATTTAAAAGTTCTTATAAATTAGAGCCTTGGGAATATACTGTTTCAGAAAATGAACTTCCAAATTATACTTCTTTGTTAAAAGATAAGCTTGATATTTTAAAGACAGACAGTTTAAAGGATGGAGTGTATAAAAATTATTACAGCTTTTTCACCCACAATCCTGAACCCGGTTTTACTATTGAAACCAATTCAAAAGGAGTCGTAACAAAAGCAGTTAACGGAGAGAAAAAAGAGCCTATAAGAAACTTCTATGCATTTGTTCATAATGGAATTCCGTTTAAGGTAATTCCTGTCGGTTATGTTGAAATTTTCAGAGATGATCAAGGGCTTTTTATTGAAGTAAAAAAAGAAGAACTTTTCCCAGAATCTAATAGTTCTTTTATCATGATTGGCGGTGGCGTTGCAGGCTTGGTAGGAAGTATTGTTGCTAATGTGGCCATTGTGGCCATTGACTCGGGTGCAGCCAAAAAGAGAAAAGCTATGGCAGGAACTGAAGTTTCGCTAGATCCTCTCACAGGACATTATATCTTACCTGAAAACTTCAATAAATCTAAATAATAAAAAGAGAGACAAACCGTCTCTCTTTTACTTTATTTTTTATCCGTAGAATAAGAATAAGGAAAATCTTTTTCGTTCGTTCCCCGGTTTTTATTCGGCTTGTCATCCATATTGAACTGTAGAGTAGCACCTTTCAGCAGTTCTGCATGACTCAGCCAGTTTTTAGAGTAAGTCTGACCGTTCATGTTTAATGATTTTACATAACGGTTTTCATCGCTGTTATTATCAGCTTTAATTTCTATAGTTTTTCCATTTTCTAAATGAATCGTTGCTTTTTTAAACAAAGGAGCCCCCAAAACATACTGATCCGTCGCCGGAGTTACCGGATAAAAACCAAGTGCCGAGAAAATATACCAGGCTGAAGTCTGTCCGTTATCTTCATCGCCGCAATATCCGTCCGGAGTAGGCTGATATAGTCGATTCATCGTTTCGCGAACCCAATATTGCGTTTTCCAAGGCTCTCCGGAATAATTATACAAATAAATAATATGTTGAGCAGGCTGATTTCCATGAGCATATTGCCCCATATTTGCATTCACCATTTCCTGAATTTCGTGGATTGTTGAACCATAATAAGAATCATCAAAAACAGGAGGCATTTCAAAAACTTTATCCAAATTTTTCGAAAACTCTTTCTTTCCGCCCATCAGTTTTGCCAATCCTTCAATATCCTGAAAAACCGACCAGGTATAATGCCAGGAATTTCCTTCCGTAAAAGCATCTCCCCATTTGAAAGGATTAAAAGGAGCCTGAAAACTTCCGTCCTGATTTCTTCCGCGAGCCAATTTTGTCTCAGGATCAATAACTTTCTGGAAATTTTGTGAACGTCTGTAATATTCTCCCCACTCGGATTCCGGTTTTCCTAAGGCTTTTCCTAATTGTGCAATGGCGAAATCATCATAAGCATATTCCAAGGTTCTTGCTGCATTTTCATTTATTTTTACATCGTAAGGAACATAGCCCAATTTTTTATAATATTCAATTCCCAGTCTTCCTGTTGCTTGTGGACCTTCATTATTTGCACCATGAAGCAAAGCCTGATATAATGTTTCGATATCATACCCTCGAAGACCTTTCATATATGCATCGGCAACGACTGAAGCAGAATTATTTCCAATCATAATATCAGAATACGAAGGACTCGACCATTCCGGAAGCCAGCCGCCTTCTTTATAATCATTAATTAAACCTTTCTGCATTTCAACATTGATGCTTGGATAGACCAGATTCAAGAAAGGGTAGAGCGCTCTGAAAGTATCCCAGAAACCTGTTCCTGCAAAACGATATCCAGCCTCCGTTTTTCCGGAATACGGACTGTAATGCACAACTTCTCCGGCTTTATTAATCTCATACATTTTGTGCGGAAAACAAAGCATTCTGTACAGAGAAGAATAGAACGTTCTCATCTGGTCGATGGTTCCGCCGGCAACTTCAACTTTTTTTAATTTTTCATTCCATGCAGATTTTGCTTTTTTAAAAGTATCATCGAATGAATCTTTATTGAGTTCTCTTGCTAAGTTTAATTCTGCCTGTTCCAGACTGATGAATGAAGAAGCAACTTTTAAATTCACTTTTTCGCCTTTTTTTGTTGCAAAACCAACAACAGCGCCGCAATGATCTCCTGTAATTTCCAAGGCATCTTTTACAAAATCTTTATCTTTCCAGGTTGAATATTTTGTGAAAGGTTTATCAGCATAAATCACGAAATAATTTTTAAAACCTACCAATTTTCCTCTGGAATATCTTGTCGAATAACCAACAATTTTCCCCTGAGACGGAATAATGGTGATGCTCGAACCTTTATCAAAAGCATCCACCACAAACCACGAATTTTCAGAATCAGGATAAGTCAATCGCAATTGAGCGGCTCTTTCCGTAGGCGTAACTTCCGCGGTTACATTATGATCAGCCAGGTAAACACTGTAATAATATGGTTTTGAAACTTCTGATTTGTGTGAAAACCAGCTTGCTCTTTCGTCTTCATTAAAACGCATTTTTCCCGTTACAGGCATAATGGAAAACATTCCGTAATCGTTCATCCAAGGTGATGGTTGGTGCGTCTGTTTTATTCCACGGATCTTATCGGCATCGTAAGTGTATTGCCATCCGTTTCCGTTTTTTCCGGTCTGGGGGGTCCAGAGATTCATTCCGTGTGGAACTGCGACGGCCGGATATGTGTTTCCGTTTGACAACGATGGTTTTGAAAGTGTTCCGATCAAAGGATTTACAAATTCTTCAGGATTTTGTATTGCATTTTCAACCCACTGCGATTTCAGCTGCGTGAAAGGAACAATGAAAAGGAGTAAAAGAACTTTTTTCATGAATTAAAATAAGTTTTGGCTAAATTTAAAAACAAATATCACCAATAATTTCACAAATTACACAATTAACATTTGTGTTTTTAGTGTTAAAAATTTGTGCGATTTGTGTTTAATTCAGATTTAAAATTAAGAATGAGAAATTATGCTGCATTTTCTTATCTTTGCAAATTACAAGATTCTTAAATGAAAAACATACGAAATTTTTGCATAATCGCTCATATCGACCACGGGAAAAGTACTTTGGCGGATAGACTATTGGAATATACCAATACTGTTACCCAAAGAGAACTACAGTCTCAGACGCTGGATGATATGGATTTGGAGAAAGAGCGCGGGATCACAATCAAGTCTCACGCGATCCAGATGGATTATGAATATAAAGGAGAAAAATATATTTTAAATCTGATTGATACACCGGGACACGTAGATTTCTCTTACGAAGTTTCCCGTTCAATCGCTGCCTGTGAAGGGGCACTTCTTATTGTAGATGCTGCACAAAGTATTCAGGCACAGACAATTAGTAATTTGTATCTGGCATTGGAAAATGATCTTGAAATCATTCCTATTCTTAATAAAATTGATCTTCCTTCGGCTAATCCTGAAGAGGTAACAGACGAAATCGTTGGTCTTTTGGGATGTAAACCGGAAGATGTTCTTAGAGTTTCCGGAAAAACGGGAGAAGGGGTACTTCATCTTCTTGAGCAGATTGTTGAAAGAATTCCTGCACCTGTGGGAGATCCGAAAGCGCCGCTTCAGGCTTTGATCTTTGATTCTGTTTACAATCCGTTCAGAGGAATTGAAGCATATTTTAAAGTGGTGAACGGAAGTATTTCTAAAAACGAAAAAATTAAATTTTTCGCAACAGGAAAGGAATATGCTGCTGATGAGGTGGGAACTTTAAAACTAAAACAAGTCCCAAAAAAGACAATTGAATGTGGAGATGTAGGGTATATTATTTCCGGAATTAAGGATGCAAGAGAAGTAAAAGTAGGAGATACAATTACGTCATTTGAAAATCCTGCCGCTGAAGCAATTGACGGATTTGAAGAAGTAAAACCAATGGTTTTTGCAGGTATTTATCCTATTGATTCTGAGGATTTTGAAGAGCTTAGATTTTCGCTTGAAAAATTAAGGCTGAATGATGCTTCTTTGGTTTTCGAACCGGAAAGTTCTGCAGCTCTTGGATTTGGTTTCCGATGCGGATTCTTGGGAATGCTTCATATGGAAATCGTTCAGGAACGTCTTGACAGAGAGTTTAATATGAACGTTATTACCACTGTACCCAACGTTTCATACCACGGATATTCTAAAAAAGATCCCGAAACTGCAATTTTGATCAACAACCCATCTGAAATGATTGATCCCAATCTTTTAGACAGAGTTGAAGAACCTTATATAAAAGCTTCCATTATCACGAAATCCGATTTTGTAGGTGCCGTAATGACACTGTGTATTGAGAAAAGGGGTGAAATTGTAAATCAAAGCTATCTGACAGCGGACAGAGTTGAATTAACCTTCAATATGCCTTTGGCGGAAGTGGTTTTCGACTTTTATGACCGTTTGAAATCAATCTCAAAAGGATATGCATCATTCGATTATTCACCAATCGGAATGCGTGCATCTAAATTGGTGAAAATGGATATTTTGATCAATGGTGATATGGTGGATGCTCTTTCTTCATTAATTCACGATAGCAACGCTTATCACATCGGTAAAAAGATGTGTGAAAAACTTCGTGAGCTGATTCCTAGACAGCAATTTGATATTGCCGTTCAGGCAGCGTTGGGAGCGAAGGTTATTGCAAGAGAAACCATTAAAGCTTTAAGAAAAGACGTTACCGCAAAATGTTACGGAGGAGATATTTCCAGAAAGAGAAAGCTTTTGGAGAAGCAGAAAGAAGGTAAAAAGAAAATGAAGCAGATTGGCCGTGTAGAAGTGCCGCAATCAGCTTTCATGGCAGTTTTGAAACTTAATGATTAATATAAAAAAGACCGATAAATTTTATCGGTCTTTTTATTTTTTTGATTGATAATCGCAAAGGGTCAAAAACACTTTGACAGGCTCAATGTGACAAATATTTTCAGCGAAATATTTAGTATAAATTTTATCGTAGATAAAATCCTTGCGTCTTAACAAAGTGTTGAAAGGGAAAAAATTGCGCCTTTGCGTTTGTCCAACAATTTTCAAAGATTTCTTTGCTTCTCGATCAGATTTCCCTGAATGACCAATGCTCCCAATCCGAGGATTACTTCAGCGATGCCTAAAATTCTCACAAGATTTGGTCCACAAACGAGACATTCCGGTTCCGGGAAAGGCTTTTTCCCTACGATAATGATTAATACTCCGCCAATAATAATGATGACTACAATAAAGACTTTTAATAATGTTTTCATGATGGTATAAATTAGTTTTTTTGCCTACTGTTTTAGGATTTCGGCGTTACCTTTGTTTACACCAAATTTGAGTATAACTATCAATAAATCAATAAGTAAAATCACTATTTAACGACAGTGATTCTACGATAAATTATTTTTTGCGGGTGAATTTTATTTCCATTGTTTTAAACTCTTTTCCTGTTTTGGCATCAGGACCGAACATTTCCATTTTTTGGGTATTATCATCAACGAATGTGTAAATTTCCCTCACCTCACAGTCTTTTCCCGGTCTTGTAGGATCGGTCATTTTTCCTTTAAATTCAATAGATTTTGTTGACGGATTCCAATCTCCTTCCATACTCATGATTCCCGTTCCCATATTGTCGATCCAGGTGCTTACAAATTTTTTCTTGGCGTTGTCATAGCCTGTAATGCTCATTCCTTCGAAAGGCATTCCCATAAAATTTCCTTTATGCTCGCTTAGCTGATAACGTCCGTCGAAAATCATTTTATTGTTCGCTTCTGAAGTGCTTGTCGTTGGTTTTTTTCCGTTTTCCATCCACATTGTGTTTTCTCCGGTCCAGGCTCCATCGGATTTTGCTAACATTTTGTGCATGTCTCCCGGTGTCGCATAATCCATCCATGCTTTGGTAGCCGTGGCAGAATCTACGGGTTTCCATTCTTCAGAGTTGGTTGTTTTTACGTCCATTTTCACTTTATCACAAGCTACAAACAGAAATGCCAGAGCGGCAACAAATAATAAATTTTTCATAATCGTTTCGTTTTAAGTTGTTTATAAATTTAATAAAAATTATTATTCACAGAAATTTTATTTTAATGTTGAAAATGTTTATTCTAAATCGTAGCTTTGTGTATTCATAACGCAAATTAATACAATGGAGTCTCCAAAGAAATTACAGGATATAAAAGTTGCTGTAGATGCAGTCATTTTCGGATATTTTGATAAAAAAGACCTTCAGATTCTTTTGATTAAGAGGAATATCGAACCTTTCAAAGGAGGGTGGGCACTTCCGGGAGGGCTTGTTCTGGATAATGAAAATCTCGATGATGCGGTAAGAAGGGAACTTCACGAAGAAGCCGGTATAAAACCCGATTTTTTGGAGCAACTTTACACTTTTGGGAATGTGGGTCGTGATCCTCGAAACAGAGTCGTTTCTATAGCTTATTTGGGCTTGGTAAATCCTTCCTATCATGAGCTGTTTGCAGATTCTGATGCGGAAGACGCACAGTGGTTCAGTGTCAATGATCTTCCAAAACTTGCTTTTGACCACCAGAATATTATTGATATTGCGTTAAAAAGACTTCGTACCAAAATTCAGTATCAGCCGATCGGCTTCAATCTTCTCAATGAAGAATTTCCCTTTTCAGACCTTGAAAATCTGTACAAAACAATCATCGGACAGGAAATTGACCGCCGGAATTTTCGTAAAAAAATCATGAGTTATGGTCTTCTGAATGAGACGAACAATGTGAAAAAAGAAGGTAGCGGCAGACCCGGAAAATTATTTACTTTCAATCAGGAAAAGTATAAAGAACTTGAACAGGAGGGATTTTATTTTGAGATTAAATAGTTAAACACAGATTTCACGGATTTTTACACGAATTAACACATTTCATTCTGAACGGAATGAGGTGAAGTGAAGAATCTGCATATTCATAGATTTTTTTCTATATTATATTTCCATTTTAATTAAACAAAAACGCCTTGCAATTATTTAAAATGGTGTCACTTGTGAAAACATTTGTGTCATTAGTATTTCAAAAAAAAAATAAAAATTTGCCACTGAAAATCAATTAATTAAAATTTTTAGTGTAAAATCAACGCAAATAAATTTGGAGAATAAAATTATAATCTTTTAAATTTGCGTAAAAATAACACAATCATGAAAAAAATTTATGTTTTTGGAAATGGAAATTTATCTTGGGAAAGTTTCAATGAGTTTTATATTGAACCATTAAAAAAAGTTAACCTTTCTGAATGTGAATTTATCATTGGAGATTTTAACGGAACAGATACTTTAATGATGGAATTTTTAAAGAATAAATCTGAAAATGTTACGATCATTCACATGGATGAAAAGGCAAGATATTTTGTAAATACTTTTAAAACAAAAGCACAAAACTGGAAAAGGATAGGAGGTTTTACTTCTGATTTGGAAAGAGACACTTTTGGAATTGTTAATTGTACACATTTTCTCGCGATCGATTTTAATTCTGATGAAAAAAGAAAAAGTGGAACTTTAAAAAATATTGAAAATTGCCAGAACCTAAATAAAATTAAAATCGAATAACCATGAATGCTATAAAATATTTAAAAGGAGACGCAACAAATCCCAAGATTGAAGGAAATAAAATAATTATTCATATCTGCAATGATAGAGGAGGCTGGGGAAAAGGTTTTGTCATGGCAATATCTAAACGATGGAAAGAACCGGAAAATCAATATAGAAAATGGTTTAGTAGTGATGAAAATTTCAATCTTGGCGAAATTCAAATGGTTCAGGTTGAAAATGATATTTGGGTTTGTAATATGATTGGACAACATAAAATAATATCAAATTCAGAAGGAGTTCCCCCGATTCGATATGAAGCTGTTGAAAAGTGTCTGGAAAAACTAGTAAATAAAGCTTTAGATATAAATGCAAGTATTCATATGCCCAGGATTGGTTGTGGCTTAGCCGGAGGAAAATGGGAAGAAATAGAACCAATTATTGCAAGAACACTGCTGCAGGGCAATATGAAAGTATATGTTTATGATTTTAACTGAAAAAAATGAAACTTAAATTAAAAAAGTATAAAGAACAATTACAAAGCTGGCCGCAAAAAGGACATTACATCATGGCACAATATGATGATAAGAAAATAATTGTTTATCAATCTTATAGAAAAGAAATCGGGAACTTTGCCGTACAAAACCAATATTTTGGAGGAGCCTTCAGTCTGGAGAGAATGACTTGGATAAAACCAAATTTTCTTTGGATGATGTATCGAAATGGGTGGGGAACAAAAGAAGGTCAGGAATGTGTTGTGGCAATTCATCTAAAAATGGATGCATTTAAAGGGTATCTGGAAAACGCAGTGTATTCGTCTTATGATGAAACATGTAAAATCTCAAAGGAAGAATGGCAAAATCAAATAAAGGAATCATCCGTGAGATTACAATGGGATCCGGATCATGATCCTTTTGGAAATAAATTGGAAAGAAGAGCAATCCAAATTGGATTGAGAAATGATTTCGTCAAATCTTTTGCTAAAGAAGATATAATTTTAATTGAAGATATTTCAGATTTTGTAAAAGAACAGCATCAGTTTGTCTTGAAAAATGATTTAGAGAGCTTATTCATTCCTGAAGAAAAACCATTATTGTTTAATGAGGAAAAATTAAATAAAAAACTAAAACTAAATGAAATCTGATAAACAGTTTTTAGCTTCAGAATCCCTCAACGGAATTGCCATTGGTGATGCTTTTGGAGAAAGCTTTTTTGGGGAAGAAGGTTTAATTAACTCATACATACATCAAAGAATTCTTCCTGAAAAGTTCATTGATTTTACAGATGATACAATTATGGCAATTGCTGTTTTTAAATCTTTGGAAAAATTGGGAGAAATCAATCAGGATTTTTTATCTGAAGAGTTTACAAAAAACTATTATTTAGATATTAATAGAGGTTATGGACCTTCGATGCATCAGTATTTCAGAGCTGTAAAAGGCGGAGAAAACTGGAAAAAAGTTTCGTATTCAAAATTTGAAGGGCAAGGTTCAATGGGAAATGGCGGAGCAATGAGAGCATCAGTCATTGGGGCATATTTTTATGATGATTTGGATAAGCTTAGACTTAATGCAGAGCTTTCCTGTGAAGTTACTCATGCTAATAAAGAAGCAATAGAAGGAACAAAAGCAATTGCATTGGCAGCAGCTTTTGCTGTTCAGGAAAAATTAGGAATAAAACAATTGAATCAACAAGAATTTATCCAAAAAATTCAAAACGAATTGGATGATTCCGATATAAAAAGTAAGTTGAATAAATGTCTTTACTTAGACGGAAATCCAAGTATTGAATTATTGGTGAAAACGTTAGGAAACGGAACAAAAATGACTGCTCAAGATACAGTTCCTATTGTAATCTGGATGCTTTCTAGATACAGAAGCAATTTTGAAGAATGTATTTGGAATACCGTTTCGGCTTTGGGAGACAGAGATACGACATGTGCAATGGCAGGAGGAATTAGTATTTTGTGTTGTGAAGAAAATACAGTTCCTGAATGGACAAAAAATGTAGAAAACTGGAAAAACAGTTCTTTTTACAATGAACTTTAAACCTTTAAAACCATGAAAAAAACAATACTTTTAGCAGCATTTATCTCATTTTCCAACGCTTTTTCACAGGAAAACGATTCGATCAGGGATATTCAGGAGGTGAAGATACAAAGCGAAGCGGGAAGATTGCAGGCGGTGAATTTTCATAATGTCGACCCGGCTAAAAGTAGTAAAAATGTAGGTCAGGAGCCCTCATTTTTGTTGTCGGAGCTGGTTCCATCGGTCACGGCATATTCGGATACGGGTGGAAACAATGGCTATTCTTACTACAGAATTCGTGGGATCGATCAGACGAGAATCAATGTTTCGATCGATGGGGCGCCGATGAATGAGCCGGAAGATCAGGGATCTTATTTTTCGAATTATCCGGATATTTTTAATTCTTTTGATAAAATTCAGATCCAGAAAGGAGTCGGTTTGTCGAAGAACGGAACAGCGAGTTATGGCGGAAGTATTCAGCTTTTTTCTCCCGATTTAAAGGAAAAAAATCTTGAATTTGGAGCAAATTATGGCTCTTATAATTCGTTGAGAGTGTACGGAAAATATACTTCAGGAATTAAAAATGACATGGGAATTCATGTGAGATTGTCCGAAATTTATTCTGATGGCTATAAGTATAATTCTTCTAATCATGGGCAGTCTGCATTCATCAGTGGTGGAATTTTTAAAGATAAAAGCATCTGGAAATTCAATGCACTGATGGGAAATCAGAGAAATCAACTGGCCTGGCTCGGAGTAACGCAGGAGCAGATTGAAAAAGATCCGCGAACCAACGGAAACAGGGATGAGAAAGATCAATTTTTCCAGACCTTTCTACAGGTTTTTAATCAGACAAAATTGGGTGAATCTTCTTCTCTTCAAAGCAGTATTCATTATACTTATTTGAATGGAAATTATGATTTCAACTGGAATAATTTCATCGGATTGCCGGAAAATGGAGAAATGTATAATTATGCATTTACATCAAAATTTTTAGGATTTTACACCAATTTTCAGAATAAATTTAAAAACGGAAAAGTTACAGCAGGAATTAATGGAAATCTGTACCACAGAAATCATAAGGGAAGCGAACTTTCTTTGGGCGAATTGTACCGAAATACAGGTTACAAAAATGATGTGAGTGCTTTTGCAGAAGTAGAATTAAAGGCCGGAAAATGGATTTTCTCAGGAGATATTCAATACAGATTTGCAGATTTCAGGTATAAAGGGGATCTTTCAATGGATCAACTGGAATGGAATTTTTTGAATCCGAAAGTTGGGGTTAATTATTTGATTAACAATCACTCAAATGTATTTTTCAGTTTGGGAAGAGTAGGAAGAGAGCCGACCAGAAATGATATTTTTATGGGAAATGATAATCTGATGCCGGATGAAAATAATCAATTGACGTTAGGAACAACGATGCCGGAATATGTAACTGATTATGAGATAGGTTACCGTTTTAATAAAGAAAAAATAAAACTGGAATTGAATCTGTTTTATATGGATTTTAAAGATGAAATTGTGTTAAACGGAAATTTCGGTCCAAACGGATTGGCATTGACCAATAAAGTTGATAAAAGTTATAGGTTGGGAGCAGAATTATCATTTAATTATCAGATTAATGAACATTGGAGCCTAAAAAATAATTCATCTTTTGTATATTCAAAAATTAAAGAAGATAATATTTCGTTTAGCCCGGTGTTGACTCCGAAAATAATTGTAAATCAGGAAGTAAACTATAAAATTAACAATTTTAAAATTAATATATCTTCCAGATTTCAGGATAGTTCGTATATGGATTTTTCCAACTCGGCAAAACTTCCATCGTATATTATTTTCAATTCTGGGATTTTGTATGACTGGAAGCAATGGCAAATCGGATTTTTTGTGAATAATATTACGAATAAACGATATTATAATTATGGTTATACAGAAACAGATGGTGCCGGAAAATATTTTATTCAGATGCCGAGAAACTATATGGCTTCTTTGAAATTTAAAGTTTTTTAAAATGAAAGGTTTTGTATTTGGAAAATTTTATCCGTTTCACACCGGTCATCAGAAGATGATCGAATTTGCCCTTGAAAAAGGAAGCGTAACGGTTTTGGTATGTGAAGAAGAAAAGGAAAAAATCGACGGAAATATTAGAAAAGAATGGATTAAAGAAACTTTTCGAAACAACAAAAATCTTAAAGTAAAGGTTTTTAAATACAAAGAAGCCGACTTCCCGAATACTTCTGTTTCAGACTGGGAAGTTTCCAAAATCTGGAGCCAGGTTTTCAGAGAATATTTTAAAGATGAAGATTTTCTGGTGACTTCCGAAGAATATGGAGAAATGCTTTCTGTGATGATGGATATTGACCATTTTATGTTCGATGAAAACAGGGAAAATATTCGGATTTCGGCTTCAGAAATTCGTGAAAATATATTTAAATACTGGAACTACCTCCCGTTAGCAGTTCAAAAATATTTTGCATTAAAAGTGGTTTTTCTCGGTACGGAATCAACAGGGAAAACAGTAATGACGAATAATTTATCCGAATATTTTAAAGCCAATAAAGTTTCAGAAGCAGGAAGAGATTTAATTTCAGATTCAAAACAGTTTGCATTTGAAGATTTGGAAAAAGTGTACACAACACACGCAGGGCAAATTGAAAATGTGAATTACGAGAAGAGTTTTCTAACCTTAATCGACACCGATATTCATATCACAAAATCCTATTCTGAGTTTATTTTTGGAAAAAAATTATCGGTTCCAAATGAAATTATAGAAAAAAATAAGGCTGATCTTTATCTCTATTCAACGAAAGATGCAGAATATATTCAGGACGGGACGAGGCTTGAATTTGAAGAAAGAAACCAGTTGGATGAAAGCCACCGGAAGATTTTAAAAGAAGAAAAAATCGATTTCCTGGAGCTTTCCGGAAGCTGGCTTGAAAGAGAAAAAAGAGCGATACATTTTATTGAAAATTTAATTTTGAAAAGACAAGTGATGTTTAAAAATTAATTGTAAAAGCAATTAGTAATAAAAAAATATTTTGCGGGCTTTGCGCTAAAAAAAAATATTACTAAAAGCAGATTCAAAAAATTAAACGAAAAAACAAATGAAAAAACTAACCATATTAAGCGGCGCCGGAATTAGCGCCGAAAGCGGAATAAAAACATTCAGAGACGGAGATGGTCTTTGGGAAAATCATAATGTAACGGATGTGGCAAGTCCGGAAGGATGGCGAAAAGACAGAGCTTTGGTATTGGAATTTTACAACCAGAGACGCCGCCAGCTTCATGAGGTAGAGCCTAATGAGGCTCATAAATTAATTGGTAATTTAGAAAAATATTTTGACGTTCAGATCATTACACAAAACATCGATGATCTTCACGAAAGAGCAGGTTCTACGAATATTCTTCACATTCACGGAGAATTGTTCAAGTCGTGTTCATGCAACAATAAAAGCTTGATTTACGAGCAAAAAGGAGATATCAACATCGGGGACAAGGCAGAAGATGGAGCTCAATTGAGACCTTTCATCGTGTGGTTCGGTGAGGATGTTCCTTTATACCAGACGGCGAGAGAGAAGGTGAAAGATGCAGATATTTTGTTGGTGATCGGAACTTCTTTGCAGGTTTATCCGGCTGCCGGACTGATTCATGAGATTAAAGATGATTGTCTTTTAATTGTCATCAATCCCAACGAAACCGGTTTCGGATACGGACAAAGAGCTGTTGTCATGAAAGAAACGGCAACCCAGGGAATGAAATTACTGTTCGACAAATTAGTAAATCTGGCCTAATGAAAAATATGGTAAAAGCAGGAATTTTTGGAGTTTGTGTTGGTGATGCATTGGGTGTTCCGGTGGAGTTTAAAAATAGAGAAACATTAAAACAATTTCCTGTTACGAAAATGCAAGAGTTTGGATCTTGGAATCAGCCGAAAGGAACTTGGAGTGATGACAGTTCTTTAACGCTTTGCCTTGCAGAAGAATTAACGAAAGGATATGATTTAGAAAAGATAGGAGAGAGTTTTGTTAAATGGGTAAAATATGGACATTGGACAGCTCACGGAAGACTTTTCGATATTGGAGGAACAACACGTCATTCCATTGCGAGATTAATTAAAGGGGAAAGTGCCAGATTTTCAGGAAATATTTTTGAAGAAGATAATGGGAATGGTTCTTTGATGAGAATTCTTCCCTTAGCTTTTTATCTTAAAGATGAAGAAAATATTGAAAAAGTATATCAAACGGTAAAAGAAGTTTCATCTATTACGCATGGGCATTTTCGTTCTGTCTTTGCGTGTTTTCTCTACGTAATTTTTGCAATTGAATTAATTAAAGGTAAAGATAAAAAAGAAGCGTACAATCATATTCAAAATGCAGCCTTAAAATTTGCAGAATTTCAAGGTTTTAATCCTAAAGAGATTCAACTTTTTGAAAGAATTTTAAAGAATGATATTTCAAAATATGACGAAGATACCATTAGTTCTTCCGGCTACGTTCTCCACAGTTTAGAAGCATCATTATGGTGTTTTCTAAATTCTGAAAGTTATTCGGAAGCGGTCTTGAAAGCCGTTAATTTGGGAGAAGATACCGACACAACCGGAGCTATAACAGGTGGAATTGCAGGGGTTTATTATGGATTTGAAAATATTCCGGAGGAATGGGTGTCAGAGCTGGTGAGGAAAGAGGATATTGAGAAACTATGCATTAAATTAGAGAACAAATTAATAAACTAAAACACAAACCATGAACGAACAACAAAAGAAAAAAATCAGCAAATTTCTAAGCTTAATTCTCCGGCATCAGCCTGAAATCATCAACTTAACTTTAGACAAAAACGGGTGGGCAAATGTTGATGAATTAAAAGAAAAATGCTCAAAAAATAATATGGATTTCACTTTGGAAGAATTGGATGAGGTGGTAGAAAACAATGACAAAAAACGGTTTATTTTTAATGAAGATAAGACCAAAATCAGGGCAAACCAGGGGCATTCGATTGATATCGATCTGGCGTTGAAACCACAGCAGCCACCAGAATTTCTCTACCACGGAACGGCTCAGAATAACGTCGATTCCATTTTAGAAAAAGGTATTGAGAAAAGGAGCAGACAGCATGTTCATTTAAGCTTGGATAAAGAAACAGCCACCAAAGTCGGAATGCGCCACGGCAAACCGGTAATTCTCACCATCAGAACGGGAAAAATGTATGAAGACGGAGTTTTGTTTTATCTTTCTGAAAACAAGGTCTGGCTGACAGATTTTATAGAGTCAAAATACATTTCGAGATGAAAAGAACATTAGCAATAGGAGATATTCACGGTGGATTCAAAGCATTGAAACAGATTTTGGAAAGAGCGGACGTCACCGAAAATGACACTTTAATTTTCCTCGGAGATTATGTTGATGGCTGGTGCGAATCTTCAGAAATCATTCGATTTTTAATGGAACTTTCCCAAAGGCAGGAACGCATCTTCATCAAAGGAAACCACGATGCCTGGTGCGAAGACTGGCTTTCCTTTGGTAAAAATGAGGATGTCTGGCTTTTCAACGGAGGGAAAAGCACTGTTGAAGGCTACTCCGATTATTCTTTGCAGGACATGGATCTTCACCTGGAATTTTTTCAGCGAATGAAAAATTATCATATTGATGAAGACAACCGTTTGTTTATTCATGCGGGGTATTCTTCTATGCACGGTCCTGAAAAAGAAGTGTATACGAGCAATTATCGTTGGGACAGAACACTTTGGGAGACGGCTGTCGCGATGGATAAAAAATTATCAAGAAACTCAGAGCTTTATCCGAAAAGGTTTCTTTTGTATAAAGAAATTTTCATTGGTCACACACCGACTTTACATTTGGGAATTAAAGAACCCGTGAACAAAGCCAATATCTGGAATTTAGACACGGGAGCGGCTTTCACCGGCGCATTGTCGATCATGGATGTTGATACAAAAAAGTTCTGGCAAAGCGATCCGCTACCGTCTTTATATCCTGATGAAAAAGGAAGGAATAATTATCTGTAAAAGCTAAAAAACATTAATCATTTTTAATAAGAGAATATTTAAAAAAAATCTGCCAATCTGCAAAATTTGCTAGAATTAAAAAAGTTTGTCATTCAGAATGGAACGAAATGGAATGAAGAATCTCTAATAATGTAGTTTAGATTCTTCCTTCGTCAGAATGACAAACTGCGTATAATAACACTCTTTCTCTTCGCCGAGTGAAAACACGTTTGCGAACGAAACTATGCAAAACAATTTTAAATTAAATCTTTGTGATTTGCATTCAAAACAAACAATCAGTTTTGTAATTTTAAAGCTCGAAATATCACTTCAATGAAACTGAAATATCTCTTATTCTCTCTTACTTCATCTTTACTGTTTGCTCAACATAATTTCCAGACAACTTTTGAGAGAGGGAATGGAAATCAGACGGTTACTTATGATGAGATGAATGCTTATTATCAGAATTTGGCTAAAAATTTTAATACAATTCAATACGTAAAAAAAGGAGAAGATGATAATGGAAAACCGATTTATGTTGTCGTGTATAATCCTTTTCCGGAAAAAGATTTAAATCAGGTAAGAAAAGAAAAAGCAATTCTCTTTGTCAACAACGGAATTCATCCCGGTGAACCGGACGGAATTGATGCTACGATGATGCTGATGCGCGACCTGGCGACGAAAAAAATCAAAACACCGCAGAATTTCATTGTGGCAGCCATTTCAGCTTATAATGTGAGCGGAATGCTGAACCGCGGTTCATTTTCACGAGCCAATCAAAATGGTCCCGAGCAATATGGTTTCAGGGGAAATGCGAAGAATTACGATTTGAACAGAGATTTTATCAAAGCAGATTCTAAAAATGCCAGAAGTTTTCAGGAGATTTATCAATGGCTGAAACCGGATGTTTTTATTGATAATCATGTGAGTAATGGGGCAGATTATCAGTATACATTTACCTATATTTCTACTTTCAAAGAACGGCTGGGAAGTATTTTAGGAGAATATTTTTATAATAATTTTCAGGCTAAAAACCTTAAAGATTTACAGAAATTGGGCTACAAAAGTACACCTTATGTCAATATTCATGGGGATGTGCCGGAAGTTGGCTTTGCCGCTTTTGAAGATTCTCCGAGATATTCGACGGGGTATACATCTTTGTTTAATTCTTTGGGAACCGTTCCTGAAACGCATATGCTGAAACCTTACGACAAAAGGGTGGATGCAACCTACAAATACATGCTCGTAAACCTTGAAAATTTGGATAAAGAATATAAAACAATAAAACGGCTTAGAATTGAAAATTTAAAACAATATCAAGCCGGAAAACCCTACGGAATTCGCTGGAAAATCGATTCTACAAGATATTCTACGATGGATTTTAAAGGTTTTGAAGGAAAATATAAACCAAGCGAAATTTCCGGAAAACCGAGATTGTATTACGATAGAAATAAGCCTTTCACAAAGAATATAAAATTGTTTACAACTGCTGTTCCGACGGGTTATATCATGATTCCGAAATATTATGTGATCCCTCAGTCGCAATATCGTGTGATTGAAGAGTTTAAAAGGAATCAGATTCAGATGAAACCGCTGCAGAAAGACAGCATCATTGCTGTGGAATCTTATAAAATTAATGATTTTAAAACAGTGAAAAATCCTTACGAAGGCCATTATCTGCATTTTGAAACGACGGTTGATAAATCAAATAAAAGCATAACATTTTCTGCAGGAGATTATATTGTTCCAACTAATCAGGAAGGAGTAAAATACATCATCGAAACCCTAGAGCCGGAAGCGCTTGATTCTTTCTTCAATTGGAATTTCTTTGATGGGATTTTAGCACAGAAAGAATATTATTCAGCCTATATTTTTGAAGATACGGCGGCGGAATTATTAAAAAAAGATAAAGAGTTAAAACAAAAATTCGAAGCCAAAAAAGCATCCGACAAAAAATTTGCAGATGACGGAACTGCCCAGCTTGACTGGATCTATAGAAATTCTCCCTATTTCGAAGAAAAGACATTCAGACAATATCCGATTTATAGAATCTTGTAAGCTTATTTGTTGGAAAACGCAAAGGAGCAAAGATTCTTAATATTCAAGATGTTTTTAAGGCGCAAGAAAATCAAAGATTTTCAGCAAGGGTTAACCGTTATCAATTTTATCGCAGATAAAATCCTTGCGCCTTAGAAAAAAATTAAACTTCTTTTGCGCCTTTGCGATTACCAACCTTTAGTTTTAGTTAAAATATTGATAATCAGTTTGTAATTTCAGGGTTTTTCACATACAAAATTGTTGTTTTCCCTGATCATTTTTAATTTTTATCAGACGAAATTTGCTTTAATAAAACCAATAAAAACTAACATTTATGGCAACTAAAAAGCAATTTTTCGTTTCATTGGAAGGTGTAGACCTTACAGACGAGCAGCTGAAAAACATCGACAGGGGAATTCAAAGTGTTGTTCTTTCTGAGCTTTCAAAAATGGATAATACCCAGGCTTTTGGAGCGCACAGAGACTTCAGGGGATTGCTAAAACCTCTCAGAGTGAAAGACTGGTTTCCTTGGGGAATCATTATTTTCAAACCCGGAATTGATATTCAGAGCCAGATTAAAGACATTCAGTCTCAAATAAAAAGTTATGGAGGCTAGTTTTAATTCTTCAAAGAAGATGTGTCCCAGCTATCTTGGGAAAGTCGGGGCACAGCTTTTTGGAGTAGTGAATAAAGACGGAAAGGTGCAGTTTATAACACCTCTTACCGTTACAGAAGAGTTTGTACAGCAGAATGATCATCTCGAACAGCGATTCCGTTTTACCGGAAAATGTGTTGAAAAAGGCTGTGCACAATGGAATAATGAAGAATCTAAATGTTCTTTATCCAAAAAAGTTCAGAATTTGGACTTAAATCAAAATAAGGAATTATCTTATTGCCCGATCCGCTCGCAATGCCGCTGGTTTTCTCAGGATGGAAATGAAGCGTGTTTCTCTTGCAATGAGGTGACAAGAAATATGGAAGAATTGCTTCTTACCATGTAATTTATCAAAAAAAATAAGCTACAAATTGCAGCTTATTTTTTGTATAAGAATCTAAATTTAGTCTATGAAATTTAGATTTCCGGTTGCTCCCTGAGGCAGGAAAACAACTTTTCTTTTAATGCTTTTCGCTTTTTCCAAAGCTTTAAGTGCTTTTTGTCTTTCGATTTCTCTGTTGAAATGGGAGTTGTTGCTTTCAGATTGTGTAGATGAATTCATATGTAATATTTTTTAGTGTGGTAAAATCATTTAATCTAAAAGTGTACCATTTTCAGGGCAAAAATCAACATGTGGTATCTAAAAATAAAAAAGACGCTTCATGTAGAAACGTCTTTCATTTTATCTTGGTAGACCTCTTTTTAAAGCAATTTCTGCTCGTTTGACGGCTACTTTTTCTTTCCAGTCCATGTATTTTTTCTTGAAATTTTTCTTCATGATATCATCAAATTTTCGCTGAACCGTAAGATTCCACAAAGAGTGCGCTTTTACCGCCCAGGATTTGTCCCATGCTCTCAGGGAAATGGAGAAACTTCCATCCAGATATTTCATCCAGTGCCACCATCCGGTCGGCATAAACAATGTATCGCCATGCTCAAGGAAACATTCGATTCCTTCAACGCCATCCAGTGCAGGGAATTTTGTAAAGTCAGGATTTTCGATATCGTAATCTTCCAAAGCGTAGGTTGCATAAGGAATTTGATATAATCTTTCTTTCCATTTATAATCAAAAAGAAGAACATGCTTTCTTCCGTTGAAATGAGTGTGGAAAATATGAGCCAAATCAATATCATAATGAAGGAAAGTCACAGAACCTTTTCCACCAAAAAACATAGATGGGTACTTATCTAAGAATCCTCCCATCAGATCTTTTGGGGCAATGTAGTCTTCCAATAATTTTTTGGCGTGCTTTATAGGATCAAAAAAGAAAATTCTAAGATCAGTAGGTTCTCTTTGGATAAGATCGATATAATCTTTAAACATCATTTTTGCAGCAGAAGCATTGATGGGAGCTGCGGGATCGGCTTTGGAACTATCATATAACGGTACTTCCACATCTCCAACGATTTCCTTCATGTATTCCATCGTCCATTTTTGGTACGCGGGCCATTTTCTTGCCATGTTTTTAATGACAACAGGCTTTCTCTGCTTCAGATATTTTTCGATAAATTCTTCTTGAGTAATATCATCTACTATATCTATAGGCTTTAAGTTAATTCCCATCTTTTAAAATTTATGTTACAAAATTATTAAATAAAAATTTATGTTAACAGCTTTAAGTTTTTTTTAATCTATGATTCAAATCATTTTTGACAATTTAGACTAAATAAAAACATTGAAATAGCAGGTATCGCGAAAATTTCTGTATAGATACAACAAAATACCCTGCAAAAATATTTACAGGGCAAAAACACAAATTGATTGAATAAAAATTCATTCGTATGGCGAAGATAAAACATTTATTTTATAAAAAAAATCGGCTTAAACAGGATAAAATATTGAGTTTTTGACAATGTTTTTTATTTTTTTTTGCGATAAAATAATATTGCTTTAAATAAAAAATAAAGACCGATAAACTAGGGAAAGTTTTTAAGCTAAAAAATATTTTTATTTTTTTTAATTTTTTTGAAAACATGATTGTAAGTGATTGATTGAATGGATAATGCGATGTGGTAAAATTCATCACTTTGTGATAATAAGTTGCTTCACATAATCAAATAAATTAAAATTATTATTAAAAGCGTACAAAAAATACCCTGAAATAACAGGGTATTTAATCACATTTAAAGAAAAAAACACTTACTAAATACTTTCCCAAAGTTTTGTACAATAAATTAAAGTTAAAGTTTGGAAGTAAAGAACTCACCATTGTGAGAACTTTGCAAAACTATGTATTGCATATAATAATCAAAAATCAAAACGGAAGAAATTTAATTTTCCCCTTAAATGTATTTGAAACAATGAAAAAAAGAGAAAATTATTCTACTAGAAGAAAGGTTTAATGGTAAAAAATAATCCGTATAAAAAACAAAAAACCCTGAAAGAATCAGGGTATAAAACACAAATTTAGATGAAAACTTAATTAATCTCTTTAGATAGCACGAGTACTAAAATAATTGCTTGTGAATAAATTCACCATAGAGAGAAATTATGTTGCAAAAATAATTGCTGTGAAGAAAAATCTAAAATAAAAATGACGGAATTTTTGTTTTGGAATCAATTAAGGCAAAATCAACCCAAAAAAGAGAATATTTTTCTGTAAAAAAAGAATAAAATATAAAGAAAATAAAGGGGATGAAATAAATAAAAAAAATATCACTATGTTTGTAGTGATAAAATATGGCTTTAACTTTATTCGTAAAAATCAATCTTTATAGATGACGTGTAACAAAAAGCTGTAACCACTAACTAATTAAGCAAATAATAAATTATGGAAAAGAAAATTTCTTTATTCCTCTTGATTTTTTTCTCGATCTTGTCTTTTGCACAAAAAACAGTTTCAGGAAAAATCACGGATCAGGACGGCGTGGCAATTCCCAGCGCGAGTGTGACCGTGGAGGAACCGGGAAAAGATGCAATTCTGGCATATGCAATTACCAATTCTAAGGGTGAATATAAAGTAAGCTTCACTTCTGCTGAGCCCAATGTAGACCTGAAAGTGAAGGCATTCAACCAAAGACCTTTAACAAAACAAATCAGCAATAGTGATCAGACCCTGAACTTTAATATGGAGGGTGAAGCCACTGAGATCAAAGAAGTTCAGCTGAAAACAAAATTAATTACCGCGAGAGGCGATACCATCGCTTACGACCTGAAGGCTTTCGACAGCAAAAGCGACAGAACTCTTGCCGATGTAATGAAAAAAATTCCGGGAATCGAAGTAAATACAGACGGAACAATCCTTTATCAGGGAAATGCAATCAACAAATTTTACGTCAACGGGAAAGATTTAATGGAAGGAGGATATGGAACGATCAACAACTCTTTACCGAAAGACGCCGTACAAAAAGTTGAGGTTCTTGAAAATCACCAACCGGTAAAAATTCTTCAGGATAAAGTACCTTCAGACCAAGCTGCCATTAATATCAAACTAAAAAATTCAGTTACCATGACCGGTCGTGGAGAAGTAGGAACAGGCTTTGGAGATCCATGGCTTTGGAATGTAAAACTGACACCGATGTTCTTCGGGCAAAAAAGCCAGTGGGTGGTGAATTACAAAACCAACAACATGGGAGAGCAGGTGGAAAATGAAGGGAATATTTTAGCATTTGGAAGCGGATGGGAAGGAAGAAGAATTAATGCCGCCCAGAACGATTGGTTGAATGTAGAGACTGCAAGCACTCCAAATACACCCGTAAAGAGATATTTAATGAATAATGTTCATTATTTGTCTGCAAATTATCTTACAAATATTGACAATAAAAAAGAATGGGAACTAAAAGCGAATGCGAATTATACTAATAATGCTGTTGAAAGAGAAGACTATAGAGAAACAACCTATCAAAACGGGGCGAAAGTCATCAATAGTACACGAAATAATTTCTACACAGATAAAGTAAAAGGAGAATTGATTTTCACTAAAAATGCAAAAAAAGGATTCTTTAAAAATACAACAAGTTTTAGTCAGTTTTGGAACGGAGACAGAGCTGTTGCCGTAAGAGAAGGAAGAACAGGAAATGAATCTGTGGAATCTCCGACTTCATCATTTCAAAATTCATTGAGTACGATTATTCCTTGGAAGGAGAAAATGGTAAATTTCAAATCATTTATCAATTATCAGGATGACAGACAGACTCTTCAGATTTCTCCGGCAAATTATATGCAGATTCCTTTTAAGGTGAGTGCAGACTCAATCGGAAGAATCAATTTTGCTCCGGGATCAATTGCAGAACAAAGATTTAGATTAAAAACTTTAGATACTTCACATTCTGCAAATATTAGTTTTTCAACGAAAGGATGGACGTTTACTCCACAAATAGGATTTGATTTCTCATCAGACAAATTAGATACAAATTTTGATGGTCTTGCAATTCCTTCAGATCCTGGCGATATACAACCGGATTTTAATACTCCAGCGTATGAAAATAGTTTGAGATTTACAGAAATCAATCCAAATGCTTCCGTAGGTGTAAATTATAAATCCGAAAGCTGGAGTTTATTTGCAAACTTCCCGGTAAACTTTAACAATATTAAAGCAGATGACGATTTAAGAGGTGTTTCAAAGTCTTTAAATAGAACAACATTTACACCCAACATTTTCGCACAATATACATTTGCTTCTTTCTGGAAAGCTAGTGTAAATGGAAATATCAGCAACAACTTTGGGGATATTCAATCTGCTTATGCAGGATATATGCTACTGTCACCTACAGGGTTTAATGTAATGGATCCAAAGAATCCGATTCCTCAGACAACAACATCCAGTGCTGGTTCGAGGATAGAGTACAGAAACCCATTGAATAATTTATTTTTTAACGTTAATTATTCACTAAGTGACAGTAAAAGAAACCTTCTTGGAGCACCAATTCTTGATCCGACCACAGGTTTTACCTTAATGCAGTATAGAGATCAGGAAAACCATTCGAAAAGTAACAGATTAAGTGTTGAGGTTGGAAAATACTTCCCTAAATTTAAAACCAATGCATCAGTGAGCTACGGAAATACAACGTCAATATCAGATGCTTTCTTGGATGATGAAGAGTTTAAAAATAAAAACAATTCCCAGACTTATGGCTTCAAATTAAATAATACCTATTTCAGCTGGATGAGTGTAGACTATAACATGAGTTTTTCAAGAACGAAGCAAGACAGTCGTGGTGGAACTTTAGGTATTAATAAAGGATATAATCATAATTTAGCTTTGTTTTTCTACCCAATTGAAAATCATACAATAGGTTTCAACTGGGATCAGGTAAATACAACGAACGGAACTAATAAATATAACAACCCGTTCTATGATATATCTTATCAATTCTCATGGGCTAAAAAGAAAGTTGATTTTGAGATTAAATGGATGAATGTCGGAAATCGTAGAGTTTTTGAAACATATGATTTGGATGGTCAATTTAATGCCATAAGATACACAAGAATCCAACTCCGCCCAAGCCAGGTCATGTTTACCGTAAAATTCAATTTTAAATAAAAAAAGAAAAACCAATCTCACAGAGGTTGGTTTTTTTGTATTATTATTTCGAGGCTGCATAAAAAATGTCGTCAGATCCAAAACTCAAACCACGCAAACCCGAATCCCGCAACTCATAACTCGCATCCCGAACCCCGCAACTCTCTAAAACCCTTGATAATCCGCAGAAGGACCATAGCTTCCCGGCAGCGGAATATCATTCAATCTGTAATAAACGCCCAATTGCGCTCTGTGATGAGTCGCCTGATTCAAACTGTGACGAATCGAGCCGTATTTTGACCATTTTGCCAGCTCCTGACCATTGTTTTTCAATGCCCAGCTTTGGTTGAGGTCGTCTTCTGTGGCGTTGGATAATGCTTCATTGCTTAGTTTGTAATTTTCATCTAAAGCCTTTAGCAAGTCCTCTTTTGTTGAAAGTTTTTTTGGCTGATAATCCGTATTGGCAAAATCAAGATCAGAGGTTTTCAGCATCGTGTCTGCCCATCCGAAAACTTCTGCAATATGTGTGGCAAGAGGCATCATTTTCATACTTTTTTCGTGTGGTGCGTAATCATTTTTTCCTTCAGGGAAGATTTCAAAAAACTTTCTTGTCGTTTGATACTCGTCCTGAAGTTCGTCTTTTAATTGAGATAAAGTGTCCATAATATTTTGTTTTTAAGCAGCTTAAAGTTAATATTTTTCATGCTGTAAATATTTTAAAGGAATCATAAATTTTATTTAAGATAAAATATGAGACATTCGTTTGCCATTTTATCGAAATAAAGTTGAAAAAAGAATTTGTTCATTAAAAAAAAATTTTTCCTGTCGTCGAAAATGACAATACAAATAAAACGAAATGTTTATAAGACGTAGCTGAGTGAAACGCCTTTGCGAACGAAAATCAACAGAATTATTTTGAATAAAATCTTAGTGTTCTTTGCATTTTAAAAATACAAGCAAAAAATAATTTCAAAAAAATCTGTAACAAAAGTTAGAAACCACTAACTAATTAGTAAACATTAGAAAAAAATGAAACAACTATTTTCAATATTCTTTATAGCTCTTTTTGCGATTGCAAACGCTCAGGATAAAGACTCTAAAGAAACTGCAAACCGTTTCTTTTATGAATTGACTTTCAAACCGAAAAATGATTCTGCAAAGCTTGAAAAAGTAATGAGTGTTCTTGATATTGTAAAAGATAGATCCGTTTATAGAGATTATACTGTGATCGGGCAGGATTCTATCATTAAAGTGCAGATCGAAGCGATGCAGAAATCAGGTGTATTCAAAGACATGTCAAAGTCAATCAGAATGCCAAAATTTTCAGAAAAAATTGTGAAAATTTATCCGGATATGAAAGTACAATACATTGAAAGAATTGCAAGCGGATTCTCACCAATGGGTATTGCATATAATGAAACAATAAAATTCGACTGGAAAATTTCAAACGAAAAAGAAAAAATCGGAGCTTATAACGCTCAAAAAGCAACGGCAGAATTTGGCGGAAGAAAATGGACAGCTTGGTTCAGTACAGAACTTCCATTCCAAGACGGACCATATAAATTCTCAGGACTTCCCGGCTTAATCGTAAAAATCGAAGATGATGGTAAAAACTATTCATGGGTTCTGCAGGGAAATAAAAAAGTCCCAAATTGGGAAGAATTATCTTATGCAGAGAAGATCTCCAATATGAGCTTAAAAGTAACGGAAATGCCAAGAGAAAAGTTTGAAAAAACATTTAATGACTTTAAAAAAGATCCTTTCGCTTCTGTAAGACCGATGATGAATCAGGAAATGATGTCGAAATCCATTCCGGGAATGGACGGAACTATCGGAGATATGATGAAGAAGCAGGAAAAAATGTATAAAGATTTCTTTAATTCTAATGATAATCCGATCGAGCTGAATCAGCCATCTTCTGATAAAAAGAAAAAATAGACATTCATATCAACTAAATTATATTTAAATCAACCCAAATACGTCTCGTGTTTGGGTTGATTTTTTTTACAGAAAATTCTGGTATTGTATTTGCTTCAATGCACAAAAAACAAAGATGAAAAAATTACTTTTAACATTAGCCATCATTGGCTTTATTACATCACAGGCTCAACAGAAAGCAAACCGATTCTTTTATGAGCTTACTTTTAAACCCAAAAAACAATCTGAACTTACCGATAAGGTAATGACGGCATTGGATATTTTGGATAAAAAATCTGTATATGAAGATTTTACTGAACGCGCACAAGATTCAATTGTAAAAAATGTGGTGGAAACGGCAGAAAAATCCGGACAGCATTATGATCTTGCAAATTTTATAAAAGATAAAAAGTTTGATCATAAAATCACGAAGCCTTATCCCAATATGGAAAAAGAAATTATTAATGATTTTACGGGATCTGAATTTTACCAATATACTGAAAACATAAAATTCAACTGGAAAGTCCTGAACGAAAAAGAGAAAATCGGAGAGTATAATACTCAAAAAGCAACGACTGAATTTGGAGGTAGACAATGGACAGCCTGGTTCAGCACAGAAATTCCCTTTCAGGACGGACCTTATAAGTTTTATGGACTTCCCGGGTTGATCGTAAAAATTGAGGACACAGGAAAAAATTACTCATGGGTTTTACAGGGAAATAAAAAAATTGAAAACTATGACGAGGTCTCTTATACTCGAAGAATGATAGAAAATCAAGGGCTTAGTTTTACGCCTATTATTACTACCAAAGAAAAGTTTGAGAAAGCTCGGGAAAGCTATCAGTCGAATCCATTGAGAGGTTTAAGAGAAAGGCTAACTCCAGAGATGATGAATGAGATGGTGCCCGGAGAAAATAAAACAATGGGTGAGATGTTTAGAGAAGAAGAAAAGAAGGAAAAAGAAAGAATTAACGCATTAAATAATCCCATCGAGCTTCCTTCAAAAAAATAAAAAATATTTAAAATACTTAATCCCATTTCTATGAATGGGATTGTTTTTTTTCATAATGTGATGTTATTTAGATTAAATTTAAATAGCGTATATTTGCATCACAAAAAAGCAGGCTTTGAAAGATAAGGATTTACATAAGTTGAGCAGATTTCCTAAAAACAAAATAGGAAAGATCATCGGGTATGATAATGACAGTCTGAGAATGCCCAATAAGATCATCGAAATGGGTCTTCTTCCGGAGACTGCTTTCAGGGTTTTGTACCAGGCTCCTTTCAACGGACCGATGTATGTGGAATTTGGGGATGAGAAAAGCCGCATCGCGCTTCGTGAGGAAGAGGGTGAGTTTATCATTGTTGAAGAATTGAATTAATGCAGG
This sequence comes from Chryseobacterium wanjuense, assembly GCF_900111495.1. Classification (NCBI taxonomy): domain Bacteria; kingdom Pseudomonadati; phylum Bacteroidota; class Flavobacteriia; order Flavobacteriales; family Weeksellaceae; genus Chryseobacterium; species Chryseobacterium wanjuense. The sequence goes on from NZ_FOIU01000002.1 coordinate 701,156, forward strand.
AAAATAAGAAAAAGCAGGTACTTTTAGTCGGAAATCCTAATGTCGGAAAGTCTACGGTTTTTAATGCACTTTGCAACAAAAAACAAAAGACCGGAAATTATGCAGGAGTTACAGTGGCGAGTCATTCCGGAAACTATACTTTTAAGAATGAGGAAGTTGAGGTGATCGACTTACCCGGTTCGTACAGTATTTATCCAAGTTCGGAGGATGAGGCTATTTTTTCCAAATTTCTTATTGATGAGCAGAAAAACTATGCAGGAGTTATTTATATTCTTGAAGCTTTAAGCTTAAAAAGAGGTCTTCTTCTGTTTCAGCAGATCCAGGATCTGGGAATTCCTATGATTTTAGTGGTCAATCAAATCGATCAGGCAGAAAGAAGGGGAATTACTATCGATATTGAAAAATTTTCCGAAGCTTTAGGTATTAAAATCATTCAGACCAACGCAAAAGAAAATGTTGGGATTGATGCCATTAAAGAAGCTGTTTTACACAATCAGTTCGTAAAATCAGAAAAAATTTCGTTTGAAACACCGAACGAGCATAAAGATTTTATCCAGAAAGTGGCTTCCCACAAAGGAATTGATAACGAATACAAAGCGTGGATGAGCCTTTCTTTGGGAACAGACCTCGGAAGAATAGAAACTGTAATGGAGCTTATGAATGAGCCGGATTCTAAAAGTTTGGTTCCGAAACGGTTACAGGTTCAGGAAACGGTAAGGAGATATCAGCATGTAGATAAGATTTTATCGAATGTTATTTCCAAAAAACCTCAGTTTAAAGAATTATTAACTGAGAAATTAGACAAAGTTTTAGTTCATAAATTCTGGGGATACGCTGTTTTCCTGATGATTTTATTAATCATTTTCCAGAGTGTTTTCTTTTTGGCAGAATATCCGATGAACTGGATCGACGATTTGTTCTCTTGGTTAGCAACATTTACCGCAGAACATTTACCGGAAGGACCGATTAATTCACTCATTTCGAACGGAATTATTCCGGGAATAGGAGGAATCGTAGTTTTTGCACCACAGATCGGAATTTTGCTGTACTTTCTGTATTTGCTGGAAGATTCGGGATATATGGCGAGAGTGGTTTTCCTGATGGACAGGCTTTTAAGACCTTTCGGATTAAACGGGAAAAGTATTGTTCCGTTGGTTTCAGGGACTGCTTGTGCCATTCCGGCGGTCATTTCAACAAGAAATATTGAAAATTTAAAGGAAAGATTGTTGACGATTTTAGTGACACCTTTCATGACATGTTCTGCGAGACTTCCGGTGTACAGTATCATCATCGGATTGATCATTTCAGACGGAACATTTTTAGGAATAAAATATAAAGCGCTGGTGTTGATGGGGATGTATCTGCTTGGTTTTATAGTAGCACTGCTTTCTGCGTCAATTCTTAAAAAATTTATTAAAAGTAAAGGTAAAACCTATCTTGTAATGGATTTACCAACTTACAAAAAACCGCTTTTTGGCTATGATTTCAAAATGGTTTTGGGTAAAGTCTGGGAATTTATCACGGGAGCAGGGAAGATTATTTTCATTGTAAGCATCATTATATGGTTCTTGAGTTATTTCGGGCCAAAACAGAAACCGGATCAGTTCGTTGCTGCCAATGTAGAGCTGGATCATTCTTATCTGGCAAAAATGGGGAAAGGAATCGAACCTGTAATTGCTCCTCTCGGATACGATTGGAAAATGGGAGTTGGTATTCTGACAAGTTTCGTGGCGAGAGAAGTTTTCGTAGGAACGATGTCTACACTATACAGTCTGGAAGATGATGCCCCGGAAGTGAAAGTAATCGATAAAATGAGACGCGATGTAAAACCGAACGGCGAAAAAGTGTTCAGTTTTGCGACAGGGGTTTCAGTACTTTTATTTTATGCATTTGCAATGCAGTGTGTTTCTACACTTGCAGTAGTCTACAGAGAAACCAAAAGCTGGAGATGGACCGGCTTACAGGTAGCGATGATGACAGGTTTGGCATATTTTGTGTCGATGATAGCTTATCAGATTTTAAAATAATGGACTCTTCATTAATTTTACAGTATATAATTGTTTTACTGATCGTTGCATTTGCCTGTTATTCTTTATTTAAGATACTCAGGAAAAACTTCGCACCGAAGAAATTCAGTTCAAAAAGAACGAACTGTGATAAAGACTGCGGATGCTCATAGTTGAAACAGATTATCATTCAGGTAAATAATTCTAAAAAAATATTGTAATTTCATTTCGGGAATTATAAACACATCTGAATGAGAATATATTTTCTGATAATCGCATTTTTGTGTACTAAAATTAATGCACAAATAGATACGGCAAAAATTACATCATACGAGCATCAGGTCATGGTGCGTGTCAACTTTGATACAAACCTGGAAGATTTTGTATTCAATTCTAAAAGTGAAGGAATTGAGGAAGTAATCAAAATTTCCGTAAATAATAAGATAAAAACTTCCTTAAGTCTTGATTATAGAATAATAAGTGCCAGTGTCTCGTTTGCGCCGAATTTTATTCCCGGGAATAATCAAAATGAATTGAAGGGAAAAAGTTCTTATACCAATTTAGAGTTCAGGTTTTTTCCTAAAAGTTTTATCCAGGAAGTTTATTATAAAAATGTAAAAGGATTTTATATAAGAAATACAGAAGATTTTATACCCAGATGGAGAAGAAAAATAGATCCTTATATACAGTTTCCGGATCTTAGGGTTCAAAGTTTTGGAGGACTGACTTCATATGTTTTTAATAAAGATTTTTCATTAAAAGGAATTTACACCCAGAGAGAATGGCAGAAAGTAAGCAAAGGAAGCTTGGTTGCAGCGATCGATTATGATCTTACGATTTTTTCTAATCAGATGGATGAATATGAAAGCAAGGAGCAGCAATATACTCTCGGGCTGAATTTAGGATATTATTACAACTGGGTGATCTCCAAAAAAGTAAGCATCGCACCTTACACCTGGCTGGGAAGCGGAGGAAAATGGGGTGTTTCACAAGGAACATTCTCAGACGGTACAAAAGACGAAAAAGAAACATACCGTTCCCTTACTTTCAGATGGGGCAGCGGAATTCATATCGGATACAATTCCGACCGGTTTTTATATGGCACAAAAATAGATGTTACCTCGCACAATTATAGGATTGATTCCGAATCAAGAGTAAGAAACAACAATATCTATGGCTTGATCTATGTCGGATATCGTTTTGCACCGCCAAAAGCAGTGAGCGAAAATTATGATAAAATTCAGAAAAAAATACCGATCCTATAATTGAAAGTCTTTTTAAGTATCTTTGCAGCGAAAAATAAACGTTAAAATAATAAATTAAAATAAAAGCATAATGTCGTTAATCAAATCTATTTCAGGGATCAGAGGAACAATCGGTGGAAAAGTAAACGATAATCTGACGCCGCTGGATGTGGTAAAGTTTGCTTCAGCATTCGGAACCTGGCTTCAGAATCAGAAGAATAAAAAAGATTTAACTCTTGTTATCGGAAGAGATGCAAGAATTTCCGGACAAATGGTTTCCTCTTTGGTTACGGCGACATTACAAGGTCTGGGTATCAATGTAGTTGATCTGGGACTTTCCACAACGCCGACTGTTGAGGTAATGGTTCCGGAACTGAATGCGGACGGAGGAATTATCCTTACCGCTTCCCACAACCCGAAACAATGGAACGCCCTTAAATTATTGAATGATAAAGGAGAATTTATCAGTGGGGAAAACGGGGCCGAAGTTTTGGCTTTGGCTGAAAGTGAAGACTTCAATTATGCAGAGGTAGATGATTTGGGAAAATATGAAACAAGGGATGATGTTTTTGATATTCATATTCAGCAGATTCTTGACCTGCCGATGGTGGATGTTGAAGCTATTAAAGCTAAAAATTTCAAAGTGGTTCTGGATGCCGTAAATTCTACGGGAGGGATCGCAATTCCGATGTTGTTGGACAAACTTGGTTGTGAAACAGTAAAATTATATTGCGAGCCGACAGGGCATTTCCCTCACAATCCTGAACCGTTGAAGGAACATTTGGGAGACATCTGCGAATTGGTAAAAAAGGAAAATGCAGACCTGGGAATCGTAGTAGATCCGGATGTAGACAGATTAGCCTTAATCGATGAGAAAGGTGAAATGTTCGGGGAAGAATACACCCTGGTTGCTGTTGCAGATTATTTATTGAAAAATAAAAACGGAGTGGCAATTTCCAATCTTTCTTCTAGCCGTGCATTAAGAGATGTAGCACAGACTCACAACTCAGAATATTTTGCAAGTGCTGTGGGAGAGGTAAATGTTGTTACTTTAATGAAAGAGAAAAATGCAGTGATCGGAGGAGAAGGAAATGGAGGAATTATCTACCCTGATCTGCACTACGGAAGAGATTCTTTGGTAGGAGTGGCGTTATTTTTAACTCATTTGGCGAAGGAAAACAAAACTGTTTCTGAACTGAGAGCAGGATATCCGAGCTATTTTATGGGTAAAAAGAAAATTGAACTGACTCCGGAGATCAATGTGGATGATATTTTAACTAAAATGGAAAAAGAATATCAAAATGAAGAGGTGTCTACAGTAGACGGAGTAAAAATAGATTTTGAAAATAATTGGGTTCATCTTAGAAAATCTAATACAGAGCCGATTATCAGGATTTATACAGAGGCCAAATCTCAGGAAGAAGCCGATACGTTAGGTGATGAAATGATAGCTAAAATCAATAGTCTGATCTAAAAAATTTAACATCTATTTCATCATTTAACAAAAGAATTATTATTAACTTTATAGTACTAAGATTTTCAGAACCGAGTATTTGTATATCTCATATCTCAAGTCTTAAATCTTAAAACTGTTTATATTGGAAGAGTATTTTGGAAATGAACTTGTAAAAAAGTTCGAAGAAATGATGGAAAATAATGATGAATTCTACTTTGATACAGAAGAGTTGGAAGACATTATTATTTATTATTTGGAGCTGGGAGATTTTAATTATGCAGATACAGCTGTGAATTACGGTCTGAAGCTTCACCCCAATTCCTTAGATATCAAGATCAAAAAACTTGAAATTCTTCTGGAGTGGGAAGATTATAATACGGCAAAAGAGCTTATCGACGAGTTGAAGGGTTCATCTATGGAAAACACAGACTTTTTGGTTTGCTATGCGAAGTATTATTCGAACTTAGGAAATCCTAGAAAATCCATTGAAATTTGCAAAAAAGCTTTGGAACTGAAAGAAGAAGAAAACTTCCTTCACAACTTCATTGCCGATGAATATGTGAATCTCGGAGATCCTTTTAACGCTCTTAAACATTATAAAAAAGCTTTAAAAGAAGACCCTACCGACGAATATGCGTTGGAAAACTGTATGGTCTGCTTCAGCGATTTGAATAAGAGTGAGGAGGCTATTGCCTTTCTTAATGAATATTTAGACGAATTTGCCTATTCTGAAGTGGCATGGCTGGAATACGGGCAGTATTATTTCAACAGAAAAAACTACGAGGAAGCGATAAAGGGTTACGACTATTTATTGGCGATCAACTCTAGTTCTGTTGGGGTTTATGCCAATAAAGCGGCTTGCTATGAAGCATTAGGTCAATATAAAAAAGCCATCGAAGTCTACGAAGAAATGCTCGAGTTGGAATATACAAAAGCATTTACATTTTATAAAATCGGACTTTGCTATAAAGCTTTAAAACAGCCTATTGTCGCTTTAAATGCTTTCCAGAAATCGTTGAGAGAAGACCCTCAGTTTTATCTTGCGATGATGGAACAGTCTTATCTTTACGAAGAAATGGGCGGCATGACAGAAGCCTTACACTTCGCCAAAGAAGCCACTCAGCTGAATGAAAACAATCTTGATTATCAGAAAAGATTAGCTTTTTTATTCATCGATTCGGGGAAGTTTGAAGAAAGTCTTTCCTGCCTGAAAAAACTGGTAGACGTAGAGCCGTCAAGATTCTACAATTGGTATGCTTACTCGGAAGTATTAATGCTTTTGGGCGAATATGAAGAAGCAATTATTATTTTAAATAAAGCTTTAAAAGCGCATCACAGAGCAGAATTGTATTATCAGCTAAGCAACTGCTATTTCAACCTGAAAGATCAGGAAAACGGCATTGAATCACTTAAAAAGGCTTTGGAATTAGATCCTTCTTTGGTTACGGATATGCAGAAAAAATATCCTTTCATTAAAGATGAGGTGAAGAAAGTGAAGGCGAAAGTTAAAAAGAAGAACTCATAGGCTAGAAGCTTGATGATGGGAGAGGGAAGTATTAAAACCCTCACTTAAAATCAGAATGATTCGCCCTTAATTTAACTTAATAACTTAAATGACCTTAATGGTTAAAATTGAAAAAATAATTTTAAATAAAAATCCTGCAGGAATGCAGGATTTATTTTTTTATGACGTTCGGTTTTGTTCTTAAAAAGATCAATCCGGCAATAATAATTCCGGCACCGACAAATTGCATCACACTCAGTCTGTCTCCGTCCAGAAATCCCCAGACAATAGCTACAATAGGCATCAGCAAAGTTACTGTTGAGGCAAAAAGGGGTGAAGAAACCTTCAGCAAACGGTAATTCATCATCATCGCCAAACCGGTTCCGAAAATGGATAATAAACTTACAAACATCAATCCTGTTAAATTATTTTCATCCAAACTAAAGGTTGAAAAGAATCCTGTAAAGATTAATGCAATTAACGAAGGAAGAAATAAAACAAAGGCAAAAACAAAAGCCGACAAAACGGTAGAGGAAACTTCCATTAATTTAGATTTTACCGTTGTTGTACTTACCGCATAGCATAAAGTGGCCAATAATAACAATAAAATAGGAATCAGTTTAAATTTTCCACCTTCTCCATCGCCACCGAAAGCCAGTAAACAAACTCCCGTGAAGCTTATTAAAGTGCCCACAATTTGCGGTTTTGTTGTCTGAAATTTCCAGATCAACGCACCGACAATAATGACGAAAATAGGCATCATAGAGTTGATGATTCCTGCAATACTGCTGCTTACCTCGGTTTCCGCAATCGGAAATAGGAACATCGGGATAAAGTTTCCTGTAAAAGCAGCCAGTAAAAGCCATTTCAGGTGTTTTTTCGGAAATAATTTATACTTCGAAATCGCAATCGGCATTAAAATAATTCCGGCAATCAAAACCCTCAAAGCTCCAACCTGGTACGGAGTGAAATGTTCTAGAGATTTTTTTATTAAAATAAAAGATGATCCCCAAATGATGCTCAGGATGATCAGAAGAATCCATTTTTCTTTATCTGCGTTCATTATTTTTGTGTAAAATTTTTAAAAATTCTTTTTTGGAAATCATCCTTGCCCCCAAGCTTTCAAGATGGGAGGTATGAGATTGGCAGTCAATGAGTTCGATGTCATTTTTATGGGTTTCAACAAAATGAATAAATCCGGCTTTGGAAGCATTGCTTACTTTGGCAAACATACTTTCTCCGCAGAAAACATTTCCGATCTGAAGTCCGTAAAATCCGCCCACAAGCTCTTCATTCTGCCAGACTTCTATGCTTTTTGCCAGGCCAAATTCATGAAGTGTAATGAAAGTTTCCATCAGTTCATCCGAAAGCCAGGTTCCGGTCTGCCCTTTTCTGCTGATTTGCTGACAATTTTTGATCACTCCCCTGAAATTCTGATTTTCAGTAAAACTAAAAACATTTTGATGCAAAATTTTCCGCATAGATTTTGAAACCTTCAACTCGTCAGGAAACAAAACAAACCTCGGATCGGGACACCACCAAAGAATTTCCTCTCCCGGATTGTACCATGGGAAAATCCCCAGCTGGTAGGCAAACCAAATTCTCTCTATCGACAGGTCGCCGCCAAAGGCAATGAGCCCTTCGTGGCCATCATAAATTTCAGGATCGGGGAATGAAATTTCATTTTCGTCTAGTCGAACCATTTTTAAGGGAAAAAAAATCCCACTTAATGAAAAGCAGGATTGTTATTTGATAGTATTCTTTAATTAAAAAGGCAAATCATCATCGTCGTCTCCGGCAAACGGGTTTTCATTCGAAACAGGAGATGCAGATTGAGAAGGTGCAGCCTGTGTAGGTTCAGATCCGTTGTCCAAAACTTTTTCTACTCTCCACCCTGTAATAGAGTTGAAGTATTTTGTTTCGCCCTGAGGAGATACCCATTCTCTACCTCTGATATTGATTCCTATTTTCACATTTTCTCCTTCTGAAAGATTATCCAATAAATTGATCTTATCAGACAAAAATTCTATGTTGATCGGTTGCGGATACTGCTCCTGAGTAAGAATAACCAATTCTCTTTTCTGAAATCCGCTTGCAAATGTTTGAGTTTCAAAAAGTTTCTTTACCGTTCCTTGTAATTCCATATCATAATTATTAACGATGTAAAAGTAAGAAAATGAAATGTAATAAAAAGCCTCATGGAAAAAAAATGCAAAAATTTTAATTTTTTTTCTGAAAAGGCTTGCAACTAAAGAAAAATGTCCTATATTTGCACTCACAAAAACGAAGCAAGCTCTTTAAAATAAAACTTAATAAAACACGCGGATGTGGTGTAATTGGTAGCCACGCCAGACTTAGGATCTGGTGCCGAGAGGCGTGGGGGTTCGAGTCCCTTCATCCGCACACGTTTTGCGAAAATAGCTCAGCTGGTAGAGCACAACCTTGCCAAGGTTGGGGTCGCGGGTTCGAATCCCGTTTTTCGCTCCACTCCATGCCCTGGTGGTGGAACTGGTAGACACGCAGGACTTAAAATCCTGTGCCTCTTTTGGCGTGCGGGTTCAAGTCCCGCCCGGGGTACTAAAACCCTCTGTAACTTCGGTTAACAGAGGGTTTTTTGTTTTTATACTGTTTCAAAATTTCTGTAAATAAATCTGTACTCATAAAAATACAAACTTCTGTATCTGTATCTAAGTTGTGATAATCTGTAAATTTGTTAAACATCTTCCGAAACTTCCAAAATCCGGAACAGATGGAAGTGAAAAGAGACCTTGAAGAATTGGAAAAAATTTTAAAAACAGAATTTAAAATCAATAAAACAATGAATGACAGCAGCAATGAGGTAAAAATAATCGATTATTCTCCAGAATACCAGCAGGATTTCAGAAATTTAAATGAAGAATGGATCAACAAGTTTTTCAAAATGGAGGAAAGTGATTATAAAATGCTCGATCATCCCGAAGAATATATTTTAAATAAAGGAGGCCATATCGTTTTTGCTCTTCTCGATAATGAAGTGGTAGGAACCTGTGCACTTATAAAATCGTCGGAAGATCCGTTAAAATTTGAATTGGCAAAAATGGCGGTAAGTCCAAAGGCGCAGGGAAAAAAAATCGGTTATTTAATTGGACAAAGCTTGCTTGAAAAAGCAAAAAAAGCCAATGCAAAAGAAGTTTTTCTTGAAACAAATTCTTCTCTGATCCCTGCGATAAAATTGTATGAAAAGTTAGGATTTCAACATATTTGCGTGACAGATTCTCCTTACGAACGCTGCGATACAAAGATGAAGCTTGAATTTTAAGTATAATTAAAATTTCCAGCTTTCTGCGATCGGTCTTCCAGGCAAAAATAATTTTCTATTTTTGTAAAATTCCTTATTTCAATGAAAAAAATTATCCTAATTGAAGACGAAACGAGTGTTGTATCCTTTATTAAGAAAGGTTTGCAGGAAAACGGATATGAAGTTTCTGTTGCTTTTGACGGGAAAACCGGAGTACAATTGGTACAGTCAAACGACTTCGATCTGGTGATTTTGGATATTATGCTGCCGGAAATGAACGGGTTGGATGTTTGTAAAGAAATCCGGAAAACCAATCAATATGTTCCGATTTTGTTTTTAACGGCATTGGGAACTTCTGAAAATATTGTTCTGGGCTTGGAAAGCGGGGGAGATGATTATTTGGTTAAACCATTCAAATTCATTGAATTAGTGGCTCGTGTGAAGTCTTTACTGAGACGAAGCAATAACGGAAATCATCAGGAAATCGTTGAGCCTGAGATTGATAGTGAGCACGTTTTTCAGTTTTCAGATTTAATTTTAAATGATTATACCAAGAAAGTTACCCGCGCCGGCGAAGAAATTTCACTCACGTCCACAGAATACAAATTACTTTTATATTTCATGAATAACCCCGAAAAAGTAATCTCCAGAGCAGAAATTCTGGATGCGGTTTGGGGAGTAAACTACGAACTGGGAACCAATGTTGTGGATGTTTACGTTAATTATTTAAGAAAAAAATTAGATAACCAAGATGATAATAAGTTGATTCACACGGTGATAGGGATGGGGTATGTATTGAAAAAACCTTAATGAATGTTTAATAGAGTTGTCACAAATCAGACCAAAACGATGGTGCTTCTGATGTTGGTTTTTACCGCCATCATATTGCTGTTCAGTGGATTGGTGTATTTTTCCATTGTCAACTTTTCTCATCAGAGGTTTTATGAATTGCTTAAAATCCGGACGACCACCATCATCCAGATTGAAAAAAGTAAAGATGATCTCGACCTTCCCGAAAATTATATTTTAAACGGATTGAACGACGAGGAACTTCCAATGGAGCGGGACTATGTTTTTGCTATTCCGACGGATTCCAATTTCAATAAAATTTCGCAGGAAGTTCATATTCCGAGCTATTTTTTCAAAAGTATAGTTAAAAACGGGGAAGCAAATTATAACGATAAAGAATTTTACTACATCGGGCAGACTTTTAAATACGACGATAAAGATTACATTGCCATAGCTTCCGCCAAAAATCATTATGTGGTTTATTATTTGGGCTTCTTGAAGCGAACTTTAATTACCTGTATCGTACTTTCGTTGTTTTTTAGTATGATTTTCTCTTTTTATCTGTCTAAAACTTTATTTAAACCTATTTTAAAAATAACGGGAAAAGTAAAGGAAATCAGCTCCGAAAACCTTCATTTAAGACTGGAATCTCAGCCGGATAATAAAGAATTAAACGAATTGGTTGATACTTTTAACGATATGCTCAACCGTATCGAAACGTCTTTTGAAACCCAGAATCACCTGATCGGAAATGTGTCGCATGAATTGAGAACGCCTCTCACCTCAATCATGGGTGAGGCCGACGTTGCCCTCTCCATCAGCAGAACCAATGAAGAATACAAGGAAACGCTGGGAATTATCCTCGACGAAGCTGAAAAATTAGACAAAAAAATCAAGGCTTTATTAATGATCGCTCAAACCGGCTTCGACGGCAAGATCCAGAAAATGGATAAAGTACGTATCGATCAGTTGCTTTGGGATGTCATCGAAACATTAAGAAGAATAGATTCAAGAAATAATATCTATCTGGATATAAGCATGTTGCCGGAGAATCCGAAAAAACTGAAAGTGCAGGGTAACGAACAATTACTGCATCTCGCGGTTACCAATATTATTCAAAACGGGTGTAAATATTCTAATTTTCAACAGGTGAAAGTTTCGTTAGGAGCAACAGATACAGACGTTTACATCATCGTAAAAGACAACGGTATCGGAATTCCCGAGGAAGAAATGAATAAAATCTACGATCCGTTTTTCCGGGCATCCAATACGAAAAACTATGAAGGCTACGGAATCGGACTTCCATTGGCAAGAAATATCGTAAGAATGCACCACGGCGAATTGATCGTAAGTTCTCACGAAAACCAGGGAACAACGGTGCAGCTGCGTTTCCCGAATTTTTACAGTACACAACAGGAAATTATTTAATATTCAAGCACTGGGTTGGCTAAGCGCAAAGACGCAACGTTTTTGATTTTAAATACTGCTTTAAGACGCCAGAACACTTCAACAAGCTCAGTGTGACAGGAGATTTTCAATTATTAAGTATGAAATTTTATCGAAGATAAAATCCTTGGGTCTTAAAACATAAAGATTGTAAAATATATTGCGCCTTTGCGTTTAACGAATTTCGCTTATATTAATTATCCTTAACAATTTTCTAATCTCATTTTAATCTCTTTAATCACATTTTAATTCCGTTCCAAAGAGCTTCTAATTTGGTCATTTTAGTTTTGTATCATCAAAAAAGATAAATACGAACCTAAATCTTAACAATATGATCAAAACGATTTTAATAGCCACAGATTATTCTCTTGAATCTTTGAACATTCTGAAAAAAGTATTGAGAGAAAAGGATGCCTCGGAAGACCAAAATCAGTACAATATTCTTTTGGTTTCGGGATATGATATGGGAGATTCTATCAGAGATCTTTTATTTAATACAAAAAGTATGATTTTCAATAAGCTCAGACCATTGGAGTTTTGTGAAGCTTATGAAATCATCAGGAATAAATATCCTCACCTGATCAACAAGATCGTCTGCGATATTTTTACAGGAAACTTCCAGAGGACTTTCAATAATTATGTGAAAGTGGAAAATATTGAGGAAGCTTATTATTCTCCATCCATTAGAAGCACGGGGAAAAGGAAATTCGACCTGATTCCTTATATCAAAAAATGCGAAGATCTTGAATCTTATGAAATTTCGGTTGAGGTTCGCGAAAGCCTTCCGGAGAAAGGAAGACTGGCAGAGATCTTTGTGGAAGCCTAAAATAACACATCACAACACTCTAAAATTTTTAAAATGTTAAGGAATTATAGTAACAGCAGGACGTTGGGAGACAACATCAGATTGGGAACGCTGACTGCCTTTACGGCAGGTACTATAAACATAGCCTCTCTATTGATATTTCTCTCTTTTACATCGAATGTCACAGGACATTACGCGATTTTGGCGGCGGAGATCAGCAAAGGAAACTGGTCGCAGGTTGCCGTGGTCGGATTATGGATTTTCCTGTTTTTCTTTGGAAGTTTTGTATCGAATTTTATTGTTATTAATTTCAATAAAAAAAGTAAATATTTCGCTCATGCAATGCCTTTGGTGCTGGAAATTATTTGTTTACTGTTTGTAGGAGTTTACGGACAGTTTTATTATCAGAAAACATTAGAGGAAACGGAATATCTGGTTGCATTAATGTTATTTGCGACCGGATTGCAGAATGGTTTGACGGCAAGTATCTCAAACTTTTCAGTAAAAACCACCCATCTTACGGGTACCACTACCGACCTTGGAATTTTGTTCTCGATGTTTACTCAGAAAAAATTCAGGAAGAATGGAGAACTGGTAGGAAGAGCCAAATTACTGATGAGCATTATGGTTGCCTATGTTTTGGGAGCGGTTTTCTCAGGACTTACCTATTATATTCTTGAGTTCAGGGTTTTCTATGTCATCAGTCTTTGTCTATTGATGGTGATCGGGTATGATGCGTATAAAATTAATATAAGACATTTCAACACGCAGTACAGGTATAATAAAATTTATAAAAAGCCTAATTTCCTGGCTTTCTTATACGATAAAATCCACGGAATTCCTGAAATTAAAGAAAAAAGAGAGAAAAAGAGAAAGCTTGTATTCGATGATTAGTTTCCGGATGCTTTTACAAAAAGACAATGTTAAATAAGAGATATAAATATCAGTATTAATTTTGTGTAAACTAGCTGTGAAACAGCCCTCTGCTTCTATCTGGAGCGAGGGCTGTTATTTTTTTATCATTAAATTATTTGGATAGCTGATAAATATCCACCGTAATATTTGAAATAGTCTGACCTGCTGTATTGGCTAGGTATCTGATGCTTACAGTATCATTTACTGCAAGAGGTACGGCAATCGTGCCGGAAGCAGCAATTCCTGCTCCTACACCGGCATTTCCTATTGTAATGTAACGGGAAAAAATACCGTTTACGAATAAGGATAAATACCCACCTTGCGTTGTTGTCTCAGCGGTAGTAACGAGAAGCCCGTTGATCTGATAAAATCCTGCTCCTTTTGGCGGAACTGTAAAGGTATCGGTAGCCAGGTTGAAATTATTGTTTTTATCATAATTTTTAATGGTAAAATTATAAATAACATACGATCCGTCTACTGCAGCCTGATTCGGCCCTCTCACCGAAAAAAGGACTTCTGCGTTCTGAGCGCCCGTACTGCTTTTGTTGACCCATCCCGTTCCGTCCCAATAATATTCTCCAACACCATTGGCCGGATAAGTGGTACTGGAGCTTGCAATTGCTGTATTGGTATTGTAAACAGACATTCCCCGGGAAGAAAGAGCCGTTCCCAACCCTTGAAGCGGTGCCCAGGTTGTGGTATTTGTTAATGCAATCTGTGGCATACGCAATCCTTTATTGGTACTTTCCAGTTCTACAAGACTGCCGGCTGCGGGAGCTGTAGCAGGAGTAATGGTGCCATCGCTTATTTTTGTTTGACCATTAACATCAAGTTTAGTGTTCGGAGAAGAGGTGCCAATTCCTACATTTCCTTCGATAATGGCTCCATTGGCGGGGGCAGCAACTCCTGTATAACCGGAACCCACAGAATGATTGCCACTTACACTGAGCTTGCTTGAAGGGGTATCTGTGCCGATGCCCACATTACCAGTCTGGGCACAAGCTAGATTGCTGAAACCAAAGACAGCAATTAAAAGAGGGAAGATGTTTTTTTTCATGATTAATTTTATTTAATTTTTAAATTTTTTTTAATTCTGATCTTGTTGATTTTCTTTGATAAGGACACACTTGTTCTATGCATGTTTTGTCTCTGAAATCTTCTGATCTGCTCGGTAGGACTTATTTTTTTAATAACCTACTTTGATGAGACTATCGCAAAACTTGCATAAAAGGGTGATTTAAAGTATCTGATTAAGAAGAGGGAATTATCTATGTTTTTGTGATATGCTAAAGTAGTGAATTAAACACAGTTATTTGAAATTATTTCACCAAATGTTGGATTAATGGTTAATATTTTTAATTAAATAAGATATAAAATAAAAAAAACAGCCCTTTAAAAAGAGAGAGGGCTGTCATTAGAAATAATATATAATGTTATTTGTGTAATTGTGTGCCAATCAGTTCTTCCATTTTTTTTACTCGTTCTTCTAATGATTTGGCGGTTTTTTCTTTAGCTTCAAGCTCGGCAATGCGTTTGTTTTGAGCTTCAATTAAAGTTTGCTGCTCCTGGATAGCCTTTGTAAGGACTGCCACTATCCTGGAATAATTCACAGAATTGTATTCTTCTCCGTCTTTATTGAAAGTACTTGCCACCTCAGGAATTATTTTATTCAGTTCCTGTGCGATAAAACCAACTTCTCTTTGCTTACCATATTCCTTCTGATCGATCCAGTTGTAATATACAGGGCGAAGTTTCATGACTTTACTTAAACCGTCATTCACATCAGTAACATCTTTTTTAAGACGCTGATCCGAAGGATAAATAATGATACTTCCAGCCGTATTTACCCCGATTTCCCTGTTGCTTGCTCCCGCATAGGCAGTTAACTGGATATTATTACATTGAATATTACCAGCTACATCCAGCCAGAAACCGGCAGCAGGAGTGGGAGTATTGATCCCGACCGCCTGAAGGAAATGGTGGGTTCCTCCTGATGCTACATATACCAGGTCATTGCCTGCTCCACCTGTAGCATTAGGTTCCCGTTGCTGGATATATGCCGTAAGTCCGGCATCGGTACTTGTGCTATTGTTGATAAAACCAAGATAGCCGCCGCCGCCGTTGGAATTAAGCATTACGGTATTGGTAAGTGAGGTCTGAGATAAGGCAATCCCCTCATTAATAACAGAAGTATTTACATGAAGTTTTTCCGTTGGATTATCGGTGCCAATACCAACATTACCAATATCAGTAAGTCGCATAAGTTCCTTTGGTGTACCATCTGCCCAGCTGGTATCACTAGCCCAGACAAAACCTACAGTGTTGCCATCTGAGGTATTATTGCGGTCTGCAATAAAATACATATACTCTCGTGACTCTAAATACAAATTGTTACCACTTCCACCTAAGTTTAAAGCAGAATAAATACGTTCTCCCGTATCATCAGGCCCCCATCGTAAGGAATTTCCTTGAGTAAGCTCGATATTACCTGTCTCAACATCTACTTTGGCGGTTGGCGTGTCTGTACCAATACCTACATTACCACCTAAGTGATAGATTGTGGTACTGTTATCTGCTGGATTAATAGGAAATTGATTTCCGGCTTTCAGCCAGTCATAACTTTTCGTTGGGGTAGCGCTGTGAAAGCTGACTACTTCCCAGGTTGTCCCTGCAGTATTGCCGTTATTCACTAGAAGAACGCCATCACCGGGAGCGATGCTGATAGAAGCCAGGCCTGTTGCTCCGACATCATCGATGAGTTCCGTGCCGTTGGCTGCTACCGTAAGAGTACTGGTTGTGTGTGTATTCTTGATTTCGTATAGGCGACCTTTAAAATTACCGGAACCTACTTGCGCAGCCGGGAGAGTAACGGTGCTGTTTGCGGCGCTATTGGAAACGAGGTAATAATCGTTTACAGTCATGGTATAATTACCTGTTACTGCTCTGTAAGCGGCTGCAAATGAGCCATTCACGGTAAGTTTCGAACCTGGATTGGGTGTGTCGATGCCCACATTAGACGTTTGTGCCTGAAAGTTACTGCAATATGCAGTAGCCAGAAGAAGTGGAAGAATAAATTTTCTCATGTATTATATGTATTAAAATGTGTCGGGGAAGTTTATAGAGAATCCTGAATAGCAAAGCCCTGCTTCAGGATAAGTGAATATTTGTGCATTGATGGTTGATTTAGTTTATGCTAATGTAGTTAATTGATATGATTTTGCAAAATAATTTTTATTAATATTGTATTTAAAGTTTTTTATTTTTATTAATTGTTCATTAATAGTTGATGATTTTATTCTATTAATTAATTTTTTAATAAAATTTAAGACTTGGTTAAAACGATCAATTCATTCATACAGTCTGAAACTATCCTGAAGAAAAGAAAAGTGAATTTTTTTTGCATTTGAGTAATAAATTTTCATTTATAGTTTATATTTTTATTTCCGTTTTCATTGCCTATTTTTGTAAGTTGATTTACGTTTTTTTATGTCAGATATTATTCAGCTTTTACCGGATCATGTTGCCAACCAAATTGCGGCGGGAGAAGTGGTGCAGAGACCTGCATCCATTGTGAAAGAACTTTTGGAAAATGCGATCGATGCAGAAGCGACGAAGATCGAGCTGATCATAAGAGATGCGGGAAAAAATCTGATTCAGGTCGTGGATGATGGAAAAGGAATGTCCGAAACCGATGCAAGAATGGCATTCGAAAGACATGCAACTTCCAAGATCAGAGGAACTGAAGATATCTTCAAAATTTCCACCAAAGGGTTTCGCGGTGAAGCATTGGCTTCTATTGCAGCGGTTTCCCAGGTCGAATTAAGGACAAAACAAAAAGACGCTACCATCGGAACGAATATTTACATCGAAGGCGGAGTCTTCCAGTTTCAGGATCCGATTCAGACGGCGGATGGTTCTAATTTCTTAGTTAAAAACCTGTTTTATAACGTTCCGGCGAGAAGGAAATTCCTTAAAAATAATAATATAGAATTCAGACATGTAATCGATGAATTTCAACGTGTTGCATTGGCCCATGAAAATCTGGAGTTTTCCCTGTTTCATGATGATGAAGCGGTTTTCAGATTGAGAAAAGGAAGCCAGATGCAGCGTATTGTGGATATTTTTGGAAGAAAATTACAGCCACAGTTAATTCCGATTAAAGAAGATATTATCTGGTGCAAACTTCACGGATTTGTTGCCAAACCTGAAGGAGCAAAAAAAACGAGAGGTGAACAATTCCTTTTCGTCAACGGAAGATATTTTAAAAGCCCGTACTTTAATAAAGCGGTTCAGGAAGCCTTTGAAGGGTTGCTTTTACCGGGATATATTCCGACTTTTTTCCTTTATCTGGAGTTGGATCCGGAGAAAATCGACGTGAATATTCATCCGCAGAAAACGGAAGTTAAATTTGAAGATGAACATCTGATCTTCGCGTTGCTTCGTTCAACCATTAAAAGAGCGTTGGGAATTTACAATGTTGCGCCAAGCCTTGATTTTGAAAGAGATCCGCAGCTGGACGAGATCATGCAGAAGTCTTTCCCGAGCAAGAGCAACAGCGGAGGAAGCGGAGTCATTAAAATGCCCGAAATTATCGTTGATAAAGATTACAACCCGTTTTTGGAAGAAAGGGAAGTGAAACAGGCAGAAATTCAGAATCTTGCAGAAATGTATCACCAGAATATCGCTGCAGAACCTTCAAAAATTAATCTGTTTGAAGATGAAGATTTTGATGAAGATCTGATGAGGCTGCCAAACGGATATTGGCTGTTCAACAAAGGCGACAAAACGCTGATGCTGGATTTGGGAAGAATGCACAGATTGTGGGTTTCTGAAAATACAAAACCGGTAAAAAAAGGAACAACCAATAGTCACGCGTTGCTTTTCTCCCTGGAATATCACATGAACGAAATTGAGAAAAATAAATATAAATCCATCAAAAAATACCTTCCCGAACTTGGCTTCGAAATGAGTATTGCTCATGAAAGTGTTTTGAGGATTGATGCCGTTCCGGAAGGATTGAAAGAAACGCAGGTGATGAAATTCCTTGAAAATCTTTTTGAAATCCTGGAATACAAAACGGAAGAAGAATTTTTGCAATTCTATCAAAATCAGTGGAATAAGATGCATTCTAAGTCCAGATTTGATTTTATTTATAAAAAAGATGCGGAACAATTAATTAAAGATTTCACAGCATTAGGCTTCCCGGAATTTTTACCGAACGGGAAAAGATGTTTCTTTGAAGTTCCGTTTAATGATTTTAAAAACAAATTTTAAAAAAAATGTTTAATAATTTGCCGCCACTTACAAGAAATATTATCATTATCAATATTATTGTATATATAATTACAAACTTTTTTTTGTATGCCTTGCAGAAACCCGAATTATATTATGTGTTGTCTGCTTATTATCCTTTCTCTCCTTTCTTTAAATCTTGGCAGATTATTACATCTATGTTTATGCATGCACCAATTGCTGGAGGACCGGGATTGATGCATATATTCTTTAATATGTTTATTTTATATAATTTTTCTTTCTTAGAAAATATTTTGGGAGGAAAAAGATTTTTAATCCTTTATTTTCTGAGTGGGATTGGAGCTTATATTTTATTTAATGTGTGGGAATTTATACAGGTAGAAATGTTTGCAAGGCAACTGGAAAGGCTGGGATTTAATATTTATGATTATTTTTCAGGTACAAACAAGCAACTAAAAGGATCAGCACAAGAAATTAAAAATCAACAAACTTTAATAAATAATATCATTAAAATTATTTCGAGCCCTCTTTTAGGAGCTTCAGGAGCCGTTTTTGGAGTAGTATCAACCTTTGCCACAATTTTCCCAAATGCTAGAATGGGAATTTTATTCATTCCTTTTCAAATAAAGGCTAAACATTTTTTAATTTTCAGTGTTGTTATTTCTATTTACTTTGGGTATAGTGGAAGTGATAGTGGAACAGCTCATTTTGCACATGTAGGAGGTGCTGTAGTTGGATTTATTCTAGCCAAAATATGGAAAAAACATTTAAATAGATTTAATCCACAATAGGATTTATGAAAATTCTCCGCCTCATTCTTTTAATAGCACATATAGGAATATTCTTTCTTTTAGTAGGAATGTTGCTGAACGCGTATGTTCCGCCGAAGGTTTTTCCTTGGTTTAATTTATTATCATTAGGATTTCCTTTTTTAATAATTTCCTATGTTATCCTGACAATTTTCTGGATCATAAGCTGGAAGAAAAGGGCTTTTGTTTTCTTTTTTCTCGGGCTGTTGTTTTTTAATCCGGTTTTAAGATGGGTAAATTTTTCCGGAGATAAATCTTCTGATAAACCGGATAACACCATAAAAGTGGTTTCTTTTAACGCAAGAAACGGAACATTTGGAGTGAAAGATGTTGAAGCATTTGTCAATAACCAGAATGCAGACGTCGTTCTGTTACAGGAATATGGTGGAAACAAGGAATATCATTTCGAAAACTTAAACGAAGCGCCTCAGACTCCGATCATTGCCATCTTTTCCAAGCATAAAATTATTGGTCATAAACAGTTGATAAACAGTGATTATGAATACAATAATGCCTATGCAACCCAAACGGATATTGAAATAAAAGGAAAAACATACCGCTTCATCAACTTGTATCTCCAGCCTTATAAGTTTGAGAAAAGTATGGTAAAACTGAATGGTTCCAGTGATGAGGATGAAAAAAAGGTAAAAAATATCATTAAAAGATTAATTCCGACTTTTAAAATGCATCAGGAGCAGATCGTTGAGGTACGCAAAGCAATAGACCATTCTCCGTATCCGGTCATTCTTGCCGGAGATTTCAATTCTGTGCCCAATTCCTACGAATATTATCACTTGGTGGATGGTCTGCAGGACGCCTTCGTAGAAGCCGGAAACGGAAGTGCGACCAGCTTTCACGATTATAAACTTCCCATCAGGATCGACTATATTTTTACGTCAAAATCGATATCACCGACAAGTTATAAGGTAGATCGCTCGGTGAAAATTTCAGACCATTATCCAATAATTGCTAGTTTTAATTTAAGCAAATAATCATAAAAACAGTTAAATTTTAATCGTTGGTAGGATTTTTGATAAAAATCAGGGGTACCATTAGACTGTTTTCATGAAGCTTCGCCAAATACTGCTATTTGCCCATCTTACCGTTGTCGTTTTACTCCTCTGTACTTTAGGAAATGCCTGGATACCTCCTAATTTTGTGGGAAACCTTAACCTCTTGTCATTGGGATTTCCTTATCTGATGGCCTTACATGTTTTATTTACGCTGATTTGGGTTTTTAAAAGAAAAAAAATTGCTATTGCCTTTGTTTTAGGCTCTTTTTTATTTTATAATCCTGTAAGAAGATGGATCAACTTTTCTCCAAAAACAGAAAATTTAAAATCGATACGAGATATTAAAGTATTAACTTTCAATGTTAAATACGGCGACTTTGGTTGGGAAAAAGTGAAAAAATATATTCATGATCAGGATGCAGATATTATCCTCGTTCAGGAAAGAGATACGAATCGCGCGCTGAGACAGGATCTTGTAAAATATCCTTCGGTGATTTTAAAGACAAAACACAAGATTGTAAGACAGCAGGAGCTTATTACAGACAAATCCAGAGGCAATTCTTTTTATGCAGATGTTGATATCAACGGAAAAATCATAAGAATCGTCAATGTTTATCTGGAACCTTTCAGATTACACAAATCTATGCTTCAGTTTGATGGTTTCAAGAAGGAGGGAGGAAAAATCAGTACGCTTTTGGCGCATATGATTCCGACTTTTAAAGCACATGAAGATCAGATTAAAAAAATCAGGAAAGTAATTGACCTTTCCCCTTATCCGGTGATTTTGGCTGGAGATTTTAATTCTGTTCCGAATTCTTATGAATATTACAGCCTCGGGAAAGACCTTCAGGATGCCTTTTTAGAGGCAGGAAACGGGAGTTCTTCAAGTTTCCATGACTATAAAGTCCCTTTGAGGATTGACTATATTTTCAGTTCAAAAACCATTATTCCATTAAGCTATAAAGTAGATAATTCTGTACAATTATCAGATCACTATCCTGTAATTGCAGAATTTCTATTAAATTAGTTCCATGAAAAATTTACTTTTTGCAGCCTTTAGTTTTTTGGGTTTACTCATTTCCTGTTCCAAAAAAGAACCGGCAGATTTGTACCCGACAGATAGTGCAAAAGCTAATTATGATACGGCAGCAGTGGATTCTTTTTCAGCGGGAGCGACTTCTATTGATGTGGTTCGCCAGATCAGGATGTCTTCTCAACAATATCAGGATTCTGTAAAAGAAGCAATAAAGCTTCAGGAAGAAGAGAAAAAACTGAAAGAAGAGCTTGAAAAGGAAAATAAAAAGAAGGCGGAAGAAGAGAAGAAAAAAACCGGCGAGGAGGATAAGAAAAAAAAGACTGAAACTCCCGCTGCAACCGATACAAAAACAGAATAATATTTTACCTGAAATAACGTTTAAAAAAAAATATAAACAGTATGAAAAAAAACATTTTATCAGCATTAATGATTGCCGCTTTGGTTGTATCATGTACAAAATCAACTACAAAAACAGAAAAAGTTGAAAATCCGGACGGATCTGTAACGACAACGACAACTACCGTTTCTGAAAACGGAGTAGGTGTTGACACTTCAAAAATTAACAAAACGAAAGAAGAAGTTCAAACAAAAGTAGACGAAGCCGGAAATAAAATAGACCAGGCTGCAGAGAAGGCAAAAAACCAGATTGATGCCACTGCAGACAAGACGAAAGAAGATCTTCACAAGGCAGGGCAGGACATCAAAACAGAAGCCAATAAAGTAGGCAAAGATGTAAAAGATGCCGCAGCAAAAGGAGCTTCAAAGGTAGAAGAAGGCGCGAAGAAATTGAAGGAAGATTTAAGCAAATAAAAAAAAGAACCGCAGAACTTACTGCGGTTTTTTATTTTTTATCAAAGAATTGATTTTAGTTAAATTTTAAAGATCTATTCAGCTCCAGTAAAGGATCAATATATTCTCTGTCGTTGCTCAGACGAGGTACTTTATTCTGTCCGCCGAGTTTCCCCTTAGATTCCAGCCAGTGGTAGAATAGTTTTTCTTTGGCGATGTGTACGATCGGGCGTTTCAGGGTCATATTGTTGTAGCGTTTAGCTTCGTAATCGGAATTCACGGCTTTTAAGTGCCGATCAAAAATATCGATAAAACGGTCTAGATCGTCTGGTTTTTTACAAAATTCAAAAATCCATTCATGAGCACCACCTTCATTTTCTTTCATGAAAACCGGGGCCCCTGTGAAGTCAGAAACGGATGCATTAGTCTCTTCACAAGCCTTGGAAAGGGCAGATTCTACATTGGTGATCATCAGCTCTTCTCCAAAAGCATTGATATAATGTTTCGTTCTTCCCGTAATTTTTATTCTGAAAGGATTGATCGAGGTAAAAACAACCGTATCACCGATTAAATATCTCCATAAACCGCCATTGGTAGTGATGATCATGGCATAATTTTTTCCCACTTCCACATCTTCCAGGCTCAAAACCTTCGGATTTGAAAAATGAAACTGATCCATCGGGATAAATTCGTAGAAAATACCATAATCGAGCATCAGGAGCATTTCATCACTATTCGACCTGTCCTGAATGCCGAAAAAGCCTTCAGAAGCATTGTAAATCTCATAATAATTAATGTTTTTGCCAATGATCTGCTTATACTGATCTCTGTAAGGCTTAAAACTGATGCCGCCATGAAAGAAAACCTCCAGATTGGGCCACAATTCTGAAATGTTTTTAACATCGGTTTCTTTCAAAACCCTCTGTAAAAGCACCATCATCCAGCTAGGAACACCGAGAATACTTCCCACATCTTCATTTTTAACCTCAGAAACAATGGCTTTCAGTTTACTTTCCCATTCGCCCATCAATGAAACTTTCTTGCTTGGCGTCGTGGTTATTTCTACCCAGAAAGGAAGATTATCAATCAGAATCGCAGAAAGGTCTCCAAATTTTGTATTAAAATCTGCATACAATTCCGAACTTCCGCCGAGACGTAGGTTTTTATTGGTAAATAGTTGATTTTCAGGGTGATTATTAGCGTAGATGGAAACCATGTCTTTTCCTGCTTTCATGTGGCAGTACTCAAGGCTTTCATCGGAAATAGGGATGAATTTGCTTTTGGCATTGGTAGTTCCGGAAGATTTTGCAAAATGCTTGATATATCCCGGCCAGCTCACATCTTTGTGCCCCTGTCTCGCTTTTTCAATATAAGGCTCCATATCTTCGTACGTAACGACCGGAACTTTATTTTTAAAGTCCTGATAACTTGAAATAGAGTTAAAACCGTACTTCTTGCCGTATTCTGTATCCTCGGCATGAAATAGCTGGGAAAATAATATACCTTTCTGTGTTTCAATAGGATGATTCATGAAATTCTGAATCTGATCTATCCGTTGGCGGATAAACCAATTGACCACAGTATTGAAAAGTGCTTTCGTTGCCATTTCAACAAATATAATGATATTTGGATTTTCAGAGAATTTTTTATAGTGTTAAATAAAAATTAAAACTCATTTTTTTATTGCTTTAATATCCGGATGGTTTATTTGTTGGAATTTTTCAGAATGGCCAACAGAGCCTTGTCAAGGTTTTAAACCTTGACAAGGCTTGAATTCGTGCCTAGATCCTTACAGGAAGACAAACTTTGTGAATATTTTTTCCATTATTTAAACAAAAAAACCGCTACAAAAATGTAACGGTTTGATATTTAGAATTATTGTTCTTAGCAATATTCGTCGTAAGCAGCCTGAAGGTTTGCAGCGATAGCTCCTGCAGGATTTCCTTCAATGTGATGTCTTTCAAGCATATGAACCAATTCTCCGTCTTTGAAAAGAGCCACACAAGGTGAGCTTGGAGGGAATGGCGCCAAATGTTTTCTTGCTTCTGCTACAGCTTCAGTATCGAAACCAGCGAAAACGGTTGTTAAGTGATCAGGTTTTTTATCGCCTGTCAAAGAATAAACAACTCCCGGTCTAGCCGCACCAGCAGCACATCCGCATACGGAATTGATTACCAAAAGCGTCGTTCCCGACTGTTTTAATGCTTCTTCTACCTGAGCCGGAGAAGTTAAGTCTTCGAAGCCTTTATCTGTAAGTTCAGCCTTCATAGGCATTACTAAATCTGTTGGATACATATTTTTGTTTTTTAATCAGCTACAAATTTAAGCAATTCTTTACTTTTCTTCAATATATAAAAACTATCAGTGCTTTTGGTAAATAAAATGCGTTGAATGATAATTGTTTAAGAAAATATTGATTTTAATAAATTAATTTTGTTAATATTCAATTATTTTTATTAAATTTGAAATGATTCTGAAAACAACGTACCATGAAAAAACTTTTATCCCTTTCCCTCAACCGTAGTGAAATATTCAATTCTGTCTGAGGAGAATATGGTTCAATTAAATTTACAAATAAAAATGAAGCCCGAAACGAAAGTCTCGGGCTTCTTTAATCAAATCGATATGCAAAGGTTGGATATCCTTGTTGTGGTTTGAGATACGTATTACGGGAAACGAGTTTAAACAGTCAGATAAACCCGGAACTCAAAACCCGAAATTCTATGAAAGTAGCCTTTTTGCCATCTCGGAAATGCTTTTTCCGTCGGATTTTCCGGCTAATGTTTTTGAAGCTATTCCCATTACTTTTCCTAAATCTTTCATAGATTCAGCGCTGGTTTCAGCGATAATATTTTTCATTTCCGCTTCCAGTTCTTCGGGAGAAAGCTGTTTTGGTAAGAATTGTTCAATGACTTTCATCTGAGCTTCTTCCACTTCAGCAAGGTCGTTTCTTCCCTGAGCGGCAAACTGATCGTAAGAATCCTTACGCTGTTTTACCATTCTCTGAAGAATAGCAATTTCCTGTTCAGCTGATACTTCTGCACCTTTGGCTTCGGTTTTCAGCAATAATATTTGAGATTTTACAGCACGAAGAGAATCCAAAGCAACTTTGTCTTTAGCTCTCATAGCTGTTTTTATAGCTTCGTTGATGGTATTTTCTAAACTCATGGTTTGGGCTTTAGGCTTTAGGCAATAAGCAGTAGGCTTGATTTGGCTGATAAAAGCCTATAGCTTACTGCTTATCGCTTATAGCAATTTAATCTACATCTTTATTCAAAAATCTGTTTTCTCTGATCTGCATAGAACCGTTGTTATCAGATAAATACGTGTTGATATTCTGGTCTGAAGCATTGGTTCCGTCAATAGAAATATTCTTTCTTTTGAAGGCAGGAACAGATTCAAATTCGCTTGAGCTGTCAAAGCTCTGATAACGTGAATTGAATTCTTTTAATTTATTTCTTCTTTCGATCACCCTGTCCTGATCCACTGTTTTATTCACAAACGTGAATTCTGATTCAGTGGTTTTCGGAGTTTCGATTTCCGTTTTGTTTTCAACGATCGGCTGTGTCTCAGCTTTTGGCTCTTCTTTCAAGTTTTGAAAGAAATGCTCAACTTTCTGAAGAGGTTCTTCTGTAAGCTGATTCACCGTATTGATTGAAGTAAGTTCTGCTTTTGGCTGTCCCGGATCAGACTTTGGTTCGTTATTGCTCGGTTCATTCACAAAGAAGCTGAATTCCACAGGTTTTTCCTGCGAAAATGAATTGGTAAAAGAATTCGTTTGAGGCTCTTCTTTTTTCTGTTCAAAATCAAATTTGAAAGATTCAATTTCCAGATCATTCGGATCCTCTCCTTCATCATCAAGAGAGAACAGATTGAACGACTGTTCCTGAGATTCGTCTTCATTTCTCCAGCTCTGTGCAGGGTTGTCCAGTGTATCTTCTTCTTTATCAAAGAATTTAATTTCTGTTTTTACTTCCTCCTCTTCAATAATCATTTTTTTTTCAGCAGGCGAAGAACTGAACTGTGGAGCTTCATTGTCTTCGTCATCTAATCTGAAAAGATTTTTTCCGCCAAAATCATGAGAAGGCTCTGTATGAGCTTCTCTTTCATCTCTTGTTTTGAAAGGCGATTCTTTCGGGTAATCAAAACTATCATTTAAGCTGATTTTGATTTTTTCCGTAGGACCCGAAAATTTTTTATTATCATTAGAAAAACCTGTCGCGATAACAAGAACGCTTACAGAATCTCCCAATTCTTCATCAGAACCCACCCCGAAAATAATATCGGCCGTGTTTCCTGCTTCTTTCTGGATATGGTCCATAATCACCCCGATTTCATCCATGGTAACTTCTTCCGCACCACTTCTGATCAACAACAGGACGTTTTTCGCGCCAGTGATTTTGTTATCGTTCAATAATGGGGAATCTAATGCTTTTTTCACTGCTTCTTCAGCTTTATTTTCACCTGAAGCAACACCGGTAGACATCAATGCTGTCCCGGAATTCTGAAGCACAGATTTAGCATCTCTAAAGTCAATGTTTACATCAAAGTAACCCGTAATAACTTCCGCCATTCCTTTTGCAGCGTTCGTTAAAACTTCATCGGCTTTTGAGAACCCCTGTTTAAATCCAAGGTTTCCGAATTGTTGTCTTAATTTATCATTATTAATGACAATTAATGAATCAACATTATTTCTTAATTTATCAAGACCGTTTTCAGCCTGTTCCAATCTTCTTTTCCCTTCAAAGCTGAACGGAACCGTAACGATACCTACCGTTAAAATTCCCATGTCTTTTGCTACCTTGGCAATCACGGGAGCTGCACCGGTTCCCGTACCACCACCCATTCCGGCAGTGATGAAAACCATTTTGGTATTTTGCCCCATCGCAGCTTTGATGTCTTCGATGCTTTCGATCGCAGATTTTTCTCCTACTTCAGGGTCTGCACCGGCACCAAGACCTTCAGTGATCGTTGTTCCCAACTGTACTTTGTTGGCAACAGGATTATTATCTAAAGTTTGGGCGTCTGTATTACAAATCACGAAGTCTACGCCGTGGATACCTTTTTCATACATGTGTTTCAGCGCATTGTTTCCGCCGCCGCCAACACCGATTACTTTTATTATTGATGAATTTCCTTTTGGTAAATCAAATGAAAACCCCTGAGTTCCTAAATTTTCCATAACTATACTTTTTATAATTATAATTGATCAATGGCTGTAGGCAGTACGCGATATGCAGTACGCTTTTTTATCATTGATCCTTTATCCCCTTATATTTACTCTACTTCTTCAAAGAATTTTTTTACTTTTTCCATCAGAGACTGCCCGAAAGTCAGTTTTGCTACTCTTTTATTTTCTTTCTGCTGTTCTGAAAGTTCCTGATGCTGAATGGTTTCTGTCTGCTGAATAGGTTGCTGCAACGTTTCTGCCGGAGTCGAGGTTGTTTCAGCTTTTGGCTGAGCCTGCTCCTGGATGGCTTCTTCCACAACAATATTCTGCTTTTTATCCCTTATTTTTAAACTTTCCATTAATAATCCAATAGAAGTTGCAAATTCGGGACCTTTCAGATATTGGTTTTTGTCGTTGGCAATATATTCGTTCGCAAAACCGATTCTGCTGTCGAAACCTGTTGTATAATTGGCCAGCTGACGAAGGTGTTTTAAGTTTGAACCACCTCCTGTAAGTACAATTCCTGCAATCAGTTTTTTCTTTTGTTCGAAAGCGCCGTAAGCTTTTAATTCTGTATTGACCATTTCCAGAATTTCTTCCACTCTGGCATTGATAATCTGTGCTAAAGTTTTTAATGAAATTTCTTTATCAGGTCTTCCGTGCAATCCCGGGATTGTCACGTACGTACTGTCTTTTTCAAGCTCAGGAACTGCAGAACCGAATTTTACTTTCAATTGTTCCGCATGTTTTTCGATGATCGAACAGCCTTCCTTAATATCTTCGGTGATAATTCCGCCACCGTAAGGAATTACGCAGGTATGACGAATGATATTGTCTTTAAAGATCGCAATATCCGTTGTTCCGCCACCGATGTCTACGATCGCTACACCTGCTTCTTTTTCTTCTTTTGTAAGAACAGCCTCTGATGAAGCCAAAGGTTCCAACGTAAGGGCTTCCATTTCCAATCCTGCTTCACGAACGCATCTTGCAATGTTTCGGATGCTTCCCATCTGCCCGACAACAACGTGGAAATTAGCTTCTAAACGTTTTCCGTGCATACCGATAGGCTCCTGAATTTCGCCTTCAGAATCCACCTTATATTCTTGAGGAAGGACATGGATAATTTCTTCACCAGGAAGCATTACCAGTTTTTTCACCTGATCCTTCAATGCTTCGATGTCGTCATCTGTAATGAATTTATCCGGATGTTCACGCATAATATAATCTGAGTGCTGCAGAGAACGGATGTGTTTTCCTGCAATCCCAACCGTAACTTTACGGATAGGAACTCCAGCGCTGGACTGTGCTTCAGAAACAGCAGCTTTGATTGAATTAATGGTTTGCGAAATATTATTCACAATACCTTTGTGAACACCAAGACTCTTAGCCTTCCCGACACCGAGAACTTCAATTTTCCCGTGTGCATTCCTCCTTCCGACAATCGCGACAATCTTTGTTGTCCCGATGTCCAGACCTACTGAATACTCTTGATTTTCCATTGTTTATACCGATTTGATTTTTCTAATAATTAGGGTTTTCATCATCCCTGTCTTGTCATTCTTTTGACTCTTATTCTATTTTTACTTTTGCTTTTGTCTTCGGCTTTGCTGCCGTAGGTTTCTTCTCTGTTTTTTTGGTTTCCTTGGGTTTGGTCACCACTTTTGGCTTTGTACTTTCCTTCGGTTTTGAGGAAGTGGTAGCTGGTTTTTTAGTTTCTTTTTTCGGTGCCGCTTTTAGCTTTGGTTCAGCCGTTTTCCTGACAGGGGTAGGAGCCGGAACTTTTGCCAGTTCTTTATTCCCCGCCTTCAAAATACTGTCGTTTTCTTTGTAATAAGGATTTAAAGTCGTTACAATCTGGTTCTGGTATTTCACAGAAACCATGCTGTACTTCTGAGGATCCTGATAGACAAGGTATTTCTCAACGAAAGTTTTAAAACCTTTTACTTTAAAATCAATATGATCTAAATCTCCTATTTCTACTTTATAATTTCCTTCGCTTGTCAGAAGATTGTAGTCATTGTTATTATCTTTTGAAATTCCGATGAAATATTTTTTACTGAAATCATCTTTATCGATTTTCTCAACCAACTCAGCCAATTTTTGATATTCATCTTTTTTCACATTTCCTGTCACAAGCATGCAAGGATGTGAATAGGTTTTTGATATCGGAAATTCGATTCCTTTTTCGTCTACATAAAAATCTCTTCCGTCTTTGTTTAACCTGAAAACCGGGACTCTTTGCTTAATATCCAGGTTTAATTTTCCATTTAGGTTTAAATAAACATTAGCGCTGTCAACAGCCGGAAGGTCATTAATTTTTTTCTCCAAAGCCGGAATATTCAAATCACCGACTTTCCCGGAAGGGTTTTCTTTTTTTACGATTTCGCGGATATCTTTTTCATCGATAAAATATACCGGAGTTTTTTCATTCATTTTTACAGAAATCTTATTGTCCACAATCTTCTGACCGCTGAATTTCTTCAAAGAGAAACTCAACAGAAATCCTAGAATGATGACTGTGATGGCAATTTTTAATATTCTGTATTTATTTTTCATTTTGTTTTTTAAACGTTTTAACGCTATGCCCGCTAGGGTTTTATTTAAAAATATTACTTGTTATTTTTCGTTCGCAAAGGCGTTTCACTCAGCAAATGATAACTGAAAACATTTTTACAATTTTAGTTTTATACTTGCGCATGTGGTATTAAACTAAGCTTTTGTTTTATAATTTGTTTACTGCTCTTTTTACTCCGTCTTTAAATAGGATGGAATGAAAATTTCCCAATCCCAAGTTTACGATGCACTTTCATCCCTGCATCAAAAACTATATTTGATATTTCATTTTCTGTCATTTGTGTGTTTTTAATTACTCTTAAATGATATTTTCAGTTATCATTTGCTGAGTGAAACGCCTTTGCGAACGGAATTAATGTTTATTTGTAAAAAATTACATTGCGTTCGTAGCGTTAAATTTCTTTAAACTAATTTCCTCCCATCCACTCACAAATAGGATCATACAGCGTATCAATATTTCCTGCGCCTACCGTGAGAAGGATGTCAAAATCTTTTTCTTTTATTTTATTGAAAGCTTCATTTAATGTTGAAACTTCCTTTTTATCTAAAGTCACTTTTTCCAATAACCAGCTTGAAGTGATGCCTTTAAAATTTTCCTGAAGCTCTCTTGCAGGATAAATGTCCAGTAAAATCAATTCATCGGACTGGCTTAAACTTTCCGCAAATCCATCGGCAAAATCTCTCGTTCTGCTAAACAGATGCGGCTGGAAAGCCACCAATAATTTTTTTCCCGGGTAAAAAGTTCGGATCGAGCTCATCACTGCATTGATTTCTGTCGGATGGTGAGCGTAATCGTCGATATAAATTTTACCGTTCTGATATCTGTGTTTTGTATATCTTCTTTTAATGCCTTTAAAATTGGCAATCGCTTTCTTTAAAGTCTCGAAATCCACGCCTAAATTGTTTAAAATAGCCAATGCAACTGTCGCATTTTCAACATTGTGAATTCCAGGGATTTCCCAGATAAAATCTTTAATAGTTTCTGTCGGAGTATGGAAATCGAAATAGATTTTGTCATTCTCCATTCGAAGGTTATCTGAGTAATAATCAGCGACTTCATTCACTGCGTATGTCAGGGAAGGTCTTCCGATTTCAATGCCTTTTCTTACAAAAAGCTGTTTATCATTTGGAACCAAAGCTGCAAATTGTCTGAATCCTTCTTCAATCGTGTTTTTATCACCATAGATATCCAAATGGTCTGCATCCGTGGATGTAATCACTGCCCAATCCGGAGAAAGGTTCAGAAAACTTCTGTCATACTCATCTGCTTCAACTACAGAGTATTGTGATCCGTTGTAAAGGAAATTCGATTTAAAATTCTCAGAAATTCCGCCCAAGAAACATGAGAAAGGCAAATCTGCTTCTTTACACAAGTGCGAAACCAAGGTAGAAGTTGTCGTTTTTCCATGAGTTCCTGCAACAGCGATGCAATCTGTGTTTTCTGTAATTAATCCTAAAACTTTTGCACGTTTTAAAACATCAAACTGTTTTTCATTAAAATAATCTAAAATTCCTAAAACCTTGATCGCAGGAGTATAAATTACCAATGTATTTTCCTTCTGAAGCGAAGTGATTCTTTCATCAATGACATCTTCAAAAACAATATCAATTCCCTCGCTCATCAAAGCCTGGGTAAGTTTGGTGTTGGTTTTATCGTAGCCTGAAACTTTCTTGCCCGAAGCATGGAAATAACGCGCCAGAGCACTCATTCCGATACCTCCGATTCCAACGAAGTAAAAATTTTGATATGTTTCTAAATTGTTCATTTTTATACTATTAACTAAAAAATCTTATTCCAATCCATACAAAGAAAGCTACTGCAGAGATAATTAAAATGTTTTGTCCATGACTCCTGTCTTTTTTAGTAAAGCCATAAATTCTATCTCCGTTTGGCAAAGCTTTTTTATAATACATTAAATAAGCTCCAACAAAAACACCTAAAAATCCGGCAACAAGAGCAGAAGCGTATCCGATTATTATTAACCAGGTTGGGCTTTCTTCTTGGGTTGAAAGATCTTTAATTCTCTGTTTATTTATAATTTTTAAAAGTTCTGGATTAATTTCCT
The DNA here is from genome assembly GCF_900111495.1 of Chryseobacterium wanjuense. Classification (NCBI taxonomy): domain Bacteria; kingdom Pseudomonadati; phylum Bacteroidota; class Flavobacteriia; order Flavobacteriales; family Weeksellaceae; genus Chryseobacterium; species Chryseobacterium wanjuense. The sequence continues at coordinate 733,308 of NZ_FOIU01000002.1, forward strand.
TTCCTCTTTGTTTTAATATTTTTTGAGCAAGCAGATAATCAAATTTGTTCCACTCCTCTTTTTTTGTCACGATTTCGATCAGCTCTTCATCAGAATAATCAAAAAGGTGATAATCTTCCTCTACATTTTCAATTTCTTTTTTAACTAAATCTTCTTCTAATTTCTCGACCTGATTAAAATCTTCTTTTTGAATTTTTAGTTCAAACTGTTTTGTATTAATATCTCCTCCAAAACTGGAATCCAATTGCGAAGAATTATTTGCCAATTCATAAGCAATATGATGTTCTTCAAGAATTTTAATTAATTCTAAAGCATCATCTTTATAAATGAATTTTCTATATGTCGAAAGTTCAGTTGACATTATTTAATTATTTTAAAAATCTCATCCACAATCTCTTTTGCAGCATTTGGCTTGGCAAAATATTTAAGATTTTCAGACATTTCTTTTCTTACATTTTCATTTTCGCAGATTTCTGAAAGAGTATTCCAGAATTTTTCCTGCATTTCAGAGTCTTTTACCATTCTGGCTGCGTTTTTTTCAACCAGATTCATGGCATTTTTGGTTTGATGGTCTTCCGCTGCAAATGGGAAAGGCACCAATAAAACAGGCTTTTGTGCTACCGCCAGCTCTGAAATGGCAATCGCTCCTGCTCTGGAAACAATCACATCTGCAGCAGAATAGGCTGTTTCCATGTCTTTGATGAATTCTTTCAGCTGAATTTGAGATCCGAGATCCGAGATTCGAGATTCGTTGCTCAATTCGCTGAAGTCTAATTTTCCGGTTTGCCAGATCAATTGATAGCCTTTTGCTTTAAGGTTTTCTAAGTTTTCTTTCCAACCGTTATTTAATGTTCTTGAGCCTAAAGATCCACCTACCGAAAGAATCGTCAGTTTGTCTTTATCCAAGCCCATTTTTTCTTTTGCCTGAGCTGTATCCTGCATTCCTGAAACGATAGTTGAACGAATAGGGTTGCCCAAAAACTTTATTTTTTCAGCCGGAAAACCTTCCACTTTCGGATAAGCCGTGAAAACAGCTTTCGCTTTTTTACTTAAAATTTTATTCGTTACGCCTGCGTGTGCATTCTGCTCCTGAATAAAAATCGGAATTCCCAGCTTGCTTGCTTCATACAAAGCAGGTCCACTTGCAAAACCACCTGTTCCTACTGCAAAATCGGGAGCGAAGCTTTTAATGATCTTTTTAGATTTAGATAAACTTTTTAAAATTTTAAAAGGCAAACCTAAATTCGATAGCATATTTCCTCTGTCGATTCCGGCGATATCAATTCCTTCAATCTTATAGCCAGCCTGTGGAACTTTTTCCATTTCCATTTTTCCGTTGGCTCCGATGAACAAAAACTCTGCATCCGGAAATCTTTTCTTGATTTCGTCTGCAATAGCGATGGCAGGGAAGATGTGACCTCCTGTTCCGCCACCTGATAATAATATTTTTAGTTTTTTGCTCATTTTATTAATATTATGCTGTCGGTAAATTCTCAAGTAAGTCAATAAAATCAACATACACCCAAGCCTCAATTTTGTCTTCAATTAGCTTTATTGAGATTTCTCTAACATTATAAACAGAATCATTAAGTTCAATAATTTCGGTAAATTCTAAATTATAAGATTTCAAAAAACTGATCATCTGTTCGTCGGTGTCAAATACCGACAAGTCTTCTAAACTTTTGTTATCAATGAATCTTATTAATTTTATTTCCATTTTATTCTGCTATGTTTTTAAGCGATGTCGTTGATTTCGGCCACGCTTTGTTTTTTGCCCATTCCTTCTTCATCGTAAATCTGGATTCTTGAGCTTATATTTAAAATTATCCCTAACTGCAAATAAGTTACCAGCATCGATGTTCCTCCATAACTGATTAAAGGCAATGGTTGTCCCGTCACCGGAATCAGATTCACTGCAACGGCAATGTTTACTGATAGTTGCATAAAAATCATCACACCGAGGCTGAGAACAAGCAACGATCCGAAAAATGCGGGCATTTTGCTGGCTATCATCACAATCCGGATCATCATAATTAAATACATACTGATCAGAAATGCGGCACCGATCACCCCATATTCTTCAACAATTACCGCAAAAATAAAGTCGGATGCAGACTGAGGAAGCATTTGTTTTAAGGCACTTTTTCCTGGTCCCATCCCGGTAATTCCGCCATGAACGATGGCCGCTTTGGCCTGCATTACCTGATAATTTTTAGCCTTTACGCTTTCATCATCCACATCGGCTGTTTTGGCTTTAGCCGAAGTAAATGTTTCGATACGGCTCATCCATGTGTGAACACGGTTTCCGCCAATTAGATTTGTATTTAAAGCAATTATTAAAAACAAAACAATGGCGACAAATGATGAGGAAATAAATCCTGCAATGTATTTCCAGTGCAATTGCCCTATAATCAAAACAACTACGGAAACCATTAAAATCATTAATGCCGTAGAACCGTTATCTTTCGCAACCAATACAAAAACCAATAAAATAGGCCCGAAAATGTACATAATGTTCTCAATCGGAAGCCTTTCTCGGGTAATTTTTTTGGTTAAATACCTGCAGAGATAAATAATCAACATTAAAAATGCAAACGAAGACGGCTGGAAAGAAATCGGTGTCCCCGGAATTTTCAACCATCGCGAAGCACTTGCTCCATCGATCGTCTGTCCCGTAAACATGGTGACAACCAATAAAACAATCATTAAACCAAGCAAAATACTGCTCAGCTTTCCGATGTATTCATATTTTACGGTTCCTGCCAGTCTCATGATTCCCAAACCTAAGACCACAAAGAACATATGTTTGATAACGTGACCGGTTGTAGTCCCGTTATTTACGATATATTCCAGATTCGAACTTGCAGAATATACTGGGAAAATAGAGAAAATGGAGATCACAAGAATGACCATCCAAAGTACTTTATCGCCCTTCAGGAATTCAAATCTGCTTTCTGTGTCTTGTTCGTTCATGTTATTTAATGAATAATGAAAAATTAATAATGAAAATGGGATTTCACTTTTAATTATTCATTGTTAATTCTTAATTTTTAAGCACCTGTTCTTTGAACTGACGCCCTCTGTCTTCATAGCTTTTGAATAAATCAAAGCTGGCACAACATGGTGAAAGTAAAACAGTATCTCCTTTTTTAGCCAGAGATTTTGAAATTTTCACTGCTTCTTCCATGCTTGACGTATCATAAATAAATTCTTTCTTGTCTTTAAAGAAGTTTATAATTTTCTGATTGTCAATTCCTAAACATACAATTGCTTTTACTTTTCTTTTGACTAAATCCTCAATTTCGGTATAGTCGTTTCCTTTATCTAATCCTCCGACAATCCAAACGGTTGGAGTTTTCATACTTTCTAGCGCGTAATACGTTGCGTTGACGTTCGTTGCCTTGCTGTCGTTGATATATTTTACGCCATCAATCTCAGTGACAAACTCCAGTCTGTGTTCAACCGCCTGGAAAGTCATTAATGAATTTCTGATGCTTTCATTGCTGATTTCCAAAATCTTACCTGCAATGGAAGCCGCTAAGCTGTTGGCAACATTGTGATTTCCAAGCAATGATAATTCTTCAATCTTCATTGAGAATTCATCCTTCATTTTTATCACAATTTTATCATCATCGATAAAACCTCCTTCAGACAATTTTTCTTTTGTTGAAAAAGGAATCATCTTCGCCTTTACTTCTAATTTTTCAAGGATATTTTTACTCATTTCGTCATCTTTATTGTAGATGAAGAAATTGTCATTCTCCTGATTTTCGGTGATTCTGAACTTAGCCAAAGCATATTCTTCATAATTGTAGTTGTACTGATCCAGGTGATCCTGAGACAAATTCAACAATAAAGAAATATACGGTCTAAAATTCTGAATATCATCTAATTGGAAAGAGCTTACTTCCAACACATAATACTCATAATTTTCATCGGCCACCTGCTTTGCAAAGCTGTATCCGATGTTTCCGCCCAGACCTACGTTCAACCCATCATTTTTGAGGATATAGTAGATCAAAGACGTGGTTGTTGTTTTTCCATTACTCCCTGTGACAGCGATGATTTTGGCATTGGTAAACTCCGAAGCAAATTCAATTTCAGAAGAAAGTCTGATTCCTTTCTCATGAATTTTGTGGATGATTTCTGCCTTTTTTGGAATTCCCGGGCTTTTTACAATCCAGTCTGCATTTAAAATTTTTTCTTCGTCGTGGTTTTCTTCTTCAAATTCGATCTCATTGTGTAGAAGAAACTGCTTATAGTTATCCTTAATGGCACCTTTGTCTGAAAGAAAAACTTCCATCCCTTGCTTTTTCGCCAGATAAGCAGCTCCGCAACCACTTTCTCCTCCTCCTAAAACAACTATTTTCATATTATTTTGCTTTATGCGATACGCTTTAAGCCTGATGCTTATAGCCTATTGCTGATTTTCTATCTCATCTTTAATGTAATGAGACACACAATTGCCAGAATTACCCCGATAATTATCATTCTGTTAACGATTTTACTTTCGTGGAAACCGCCCTTCTGATAATGGTGGTGTAGTGGGGACATTCTGAATAATCTATTGTTTTGGGCATATTCCAGCCCGTATTTTTTCTTTCTGTATTTGAAAACCGCTACCTGAAGCATTACAGACAGGTTTTCGATTAAGAAGATCCCGCATAAAACAGGAATCAATAATTCTTTTCTTAAAATAATCGCTAAAACAGCAATCACGCCTCCCAACATCAAACTTCCCGTATCGCCCATGAAAACCTGCGCAGGATACGTATTGTACCAGAAAAATCCGATAACGGCTCCTACCATTGCGACAGCAAAAATGGTGGTTTCACCCATATTCGGCAGGAACATAATGTTGAGGTAATCCGCAAAAATAATGTTCCCGGATAAGTACGCAAAAAGTGCCAGAGTCAGCAGTATGACCACACTTGTACCTGCGGCGAGGCCATCGATACCATCGGTAATATTGGCTCCGTTTGATACGGCTGTTACAATGAAAATCACGATCGGGATAAAAACGATCCAGGCCCATTCGTGAGCATCTTTATCATTCATCCAAAAAAGTATTCCGCTGTAATCGAACTCATTATTTTTAGCAAAAGGAACGGTGGAAACGGTGATTTTTTCTGTCGGCATAAAATTTTGCTCTACATTATTTCTGTTCACTACTTTCGCATCTGCGTATTTTCTTTTAACTGTAATATCGGGATGGAAATACATTGTAACTCCGATAATTAACCCTAATCCTACCTGTCCTACAATTTTGAATTTACCGCTTAGTCCGTCTTTGTTTTTTTTAATTTTCTTTAAATAATCGTCCAGGAAGCCAATCGCTCCCATCCAAAGCATTGAAACCAAAAGAAGCACAATATAAATATTGGTAATTCTGGTAAACAGCAAAACCGGAATGATCGTCGCCAAAATAATGATAAGACCTCCCATCGTAGGAGTTCCTTCTTTCTGTTTCTGGCCGTCTAATCCTAGATCGCGAACCAACTCGCCCATCTGTTTTGTTCTCAGATAGTTGATCACTCTTTTTCCGTAGATAAGAGCGATGATCAGAGAAAGTAAAACAGCCATCCCCGCACGGAAAGAGATGTATTTCAACATTCCTAATCCCGGAACGTGGATTCCCTGACTGGTTAGATATTCATATAGATAGTATAGCATTGGTTCTTGATTTAAAATTTAATTTATTTAAAGATCTTTTAAATTATAATTTACTTACTCATTAATTTCCAAAGCTCATTAATTACTTCTTTGTCGTCAAAATGCTGTTTCACACCATTGATCTCCTGATAGTTTTCGTGGCCTTTTCCGGCTACAAGAACAATATCTTTCGGTTCTGCAAACTTTATGGCCATTTTTATGGCTTCTCTTCTGTCCGGAATTGAAGTGTATTTGCTGAAATTCTGAGGCTCAACGCCTGCTTCAATTTCCTTTATAATGGCTGCCGGATCTTCCGTTCTTGGGTTGTCTGAAGTGATGATGGCCAATGTCGATTTTTTCGTGGCAATATTTCCCATTTCAGGTCTTTTTGCGTGATCTCTATCACCTCCGCAACCGAAAACTGTGATCAGTCTTTCGTTTTTTGTTCTGATATCATTGATGCTGTCCAGAATGTTTTCCAAAGCATCCGGAGTGTGCGCATAATCTACGATGAAGAAAATTCCTCCGTCTGATTTGAAGGTTTCGAATCTTCCTGAAACTCTTTTTAACTTGCTGATGGCCTGCAAAATTTCGTCTGATTCAAAACCAAGCTCAGAAGCAATTCCGAACACAAGCAATAAGTTGTAGACATTAAACTTTCCTGTCAGTGTCGTCCAGAATTCTTTTCCGTTGAAATTCAGCAACATTCCGTTGAAATCAACTTCCAATAATCTTCCGTGATAATCTGCCATGGTTTTCAAAGCATAAGACTTTTTCGTCGCCTTTGTGTTCTGAAGCATGACATTTCCGTTTTTATCATCCACATTGGTGATGGCAACGGCTGTATCCTGAAGCTCATCAAAAAACCTTTTCTTCGTTTTTAAATATTCATCAAAAGTTTTATGATAATCCAAATGATCGTGGGTAAGGTTGGTAAAACCTGCAATTTTGAAATGAAGACCTTCAATTCTGTTTTGCGCAATTCCGTGTGAACTAACCTCCATAAAAGCAAATTCGCAGCCTTCTTCAACCGCCTGAGCTAAAATTTTATTAGTGGTAATCACGTCCGGAGTCGTATGTGTCGCCGGAATTACTTTTTCCCCGATTCTGATTTCAACCGTAGAAAGTAAAGCAGAATCATACCCTAAATTTTTAAACACATCAAAAAGAAGGGTAGAAACAGAAGTTTTTCCATTGGTTCCCGTTACTCCGATTAATTTTAATTTTTCAGAAGGATTTCCATAGAAATTGGAAGCTAATTGACCTAAAGCTTTAGATGAATCTTTTACTTTAACATACGTAACATTTTCATCTAAATTTTCAGGAAATTCTTCACAAACGATTGTTTTTGCTCCTTTTTCAACCGAAGATGCAATAAATGAATGCCCATCCACCACCGTTCCTCTCATTGCAATGTACAAAGAGTTTTCCGTTACCTTTCTGCTGTCGAACACCAATTCTGAAACCTCACGAGCGTCGTCACCGTGAATTTCTAAAACTGGAATTCTTTTTAATAATTCAATTAATTGCATTTCCTTGATGCTTATATTTTAATTCTGCAGAGACAAATAAATTCTCTGATTTTTACTAATTGTAGTGCCTTCCAGAGGGAATTGTTCTTTAATTCTTCCAACTCCTTTATAGTCAACACGGTAGCCTAGGTTTTCCAACTGAGGAATTACGTTTTTACCAATTAAGCCAACTACATTAGGCATTTGTTTATTATTTACTGCTACTTTCACATTAGGCTCAACCATTTTATTAAGGTTTACCTTTTTGTCGACAAGCATTTCTTTTTCAATGTTTTGTGGTGTTTTCAGGAATGTTTTTCCTGCAATTTCTTTAAACACCGGGGCGGAAACAGTTCCTCCGTAAAATCCTTTTGCCGTATTGGGCTCACTGATCATCACATAACATGTATATTTCGGATTATCAGCCGGATAGAAGCCTGCGAATGAGGCACGGTACTTCATCGGACCAGGCAGCCAGTATTCGAATCTTGCGGTTCCTGTTTTTCCTGCCATTTTTAAATTGGGTGTGAAGATACTTTTCCCCGTTCCTTTTTCTACAGCTTTTGTCAATGCGCTGGTCATCATTTTAATTGCTTTTTCAGAAGCCATTTTATTGACGATCACTTCAGGTTTTGCATTGTAAATGACCTTTCCGTCTTTCATGATTTTATCGATGAATAGAGGTTTCAGCATTTTGCCTCCATTGGCAACACCGTTGTAGAAGGTTGTTAGCTGCAAAAGATTAATGTTTGATGAATATCCGTAAGCAATTGAAGCCAATGTTGCGGCATTCCATCTTTTATTTTCAGGAGTTACGATCTTTGGTTTTGTGATTCCCGGAAGCTCGATATCCATTTTGTCAAATAATTTCCAACGCTTCAGATGATCAAGGAAAATCTGAGGTTTGTCGGCATAATATTTTGTAATTAATTTTGCCGTTCCTACGTTACTGGATTTCGCCAAAACATCACTGATATCGTATGTACCACCGCCGTGACCGTCTGAAATTCTTTGTTTTGCGTATACCCAAACCCCGTTTCCTACATTTACGGTTGTATTTTCATCGATAAAGCCGTCGTCCATTGCGGCCAACAATGAAATTGTTTTAAAAGTAGACCCAGGTTCGATATTATCTTTTAAACCATAATTATAAGAATCTTCATATTCTCCGTCTTCAGTTCTTCTTAAATTAACCATTGCACGAACTTTCCCTGTCTCAACTTCCATCACAATCACAGTTCCGTGTTTGGCTTCGAAATTGATCAGCTGCTTTTCTAATGCCGAATGTGCAATGTCCTGAATTCTAAGGTCTAAAGTCGTATAAACATCCTCACCGTCAACAGGTTCCTGAACTTTCCAGAAATCAATAGGTTTCCATTGAGATGAGTTGATTCTCTGTTCTAATCTTTTCCCGTCGGTTCCTCTTAGATATTTTGAGAAAGCGCCTTCAAGTCCGGAACTGTACTCGCCATTATCCATACCGATGGTTCCGGCTCCGATTTCCGAAGTAGCGAGTTCTCTTTTGTAGTTTCTGTCTACGATGAAACCGCCTTTGTTTTTACCTTTTTTAAAGATGGGGAACTTTCTGATTCTGTCGTATTGATCGAAATCGAGACCTTTCGCCAATGCATAATATTGGTTTTTCTTTTTTCTCTGTTCGTCGAATTTTTTTCTGAATTCACCTCTGGATTTTCCGAACATTTTGCTTAAGGAATCTGTTAAAGCACCGATATTATTGGTGTAAACAGTGTCTTTCATTGTTTTGAAATCCAGATAGATGTCGTAGCGCATTACGGTTGTTGCCAGAATAGAGCCGTCGGAAGCGAATAAATTTCCACGGGCGGCTTTTAAAGTAGCTTCGCGGTAATTTTTATTGATGTAATCGTCTTTAATTTCCTGAACATTAGTATTTTGAAGGATAACAATCCTCGCCAAAAACATGACAAACACGCACAAAGCCACCACTGCAAAGAGGTAGCCCCATCTCAACGTTTTTTTACGTTTGTTATCGTATTCATTTGGTTTTTGCATCTGTACTGTCCAGTTTTATTAGCAGTTTGTGAGGATGATTTTCCAATGTCATTAAAGAGTCTTTTGCCACTTCTTTCCCCAATTCCGATTCCATTTTTACTTTGATCAGCTTACTTTGTGCGTAAGCGTTTCGCGATTTATATTCTTCTGTTTCTTCTTTTAAGGCATTAACGATTTTGATTTTTTTGTTTACTAAATGGTTACTGTAAATCATTGCCATCATTAATATAAACAACAATAGAAAATACTTGTAATGTATTTTGATCTCATCACGATTTAGGAAGTTTCCTTTTATAATGTCTATAAAAGTAAGCTTCTTCTGAGGGCGATATGTTGTTCTTTTTGCCACAGACTTTGTCTGATTTATTATTTATTTAATTGTAGTTTTTATAACCACCCCGTCAAAAATTCTTTGAATTTTCGCCACCCCTCCACAGGAGGGGAATTTGTGGGCGGAAGATTTATCCTACCTTAATTCCTGTTCTCATTTTTGCACTTCTGGCTCTTGAGTTTTCTTCGATTTCCCTGTCATCTGGGATGATCGCTTTACTCTTTACCAGCTCAAATGCTTTTTTATAATTTCCGTAAATGTCTCTTTCGGGTTCCCCTTCAAACATTCCGTTTTTCAAAAATCTTTTTACCAGTCTGTCTTCCAAAGAATGATAAGAAATTACCACCAGTCTTCCTCCCGGTTTTAAAACCTGATAAGCCTGAACCAGCATTTCTTTTAACACTTCCAGCTCCTGATTTACCTCAATTCTTATTGCCTGAAACAATTGCGCATAAAATTTATTAACCTTATGAGGAGGAATATAACTGAACAGTTTTTTCAAATCCTCTGTGGTTTCTATGCTTTTTGTTTTTCTGTGATGAACGATGTCTCTCGCCAGTTTTCTTGCTTCCCTCAATTCGCCGTAGTGGTAAAAAATGTCGGCAAGCTCTCCTTCTTCATATTCATTAATTACCCTTTTGGCATCAAGATTCTGCATCACATTCATTCTCATATCCAATGGGGCATTGCTTCTTGTCGAGAAGCCTCTTTCTGCTTCATCAAACTGGTGAGATGAAACGCCCAGATCAGCCAGAATTCCGTCTACCTGAGAAACTCCGTACATTAATAATGAATTTTCCAGAAACCTGAAATTTTGATTAATTAATGTAAATCTCGGATCATCAATTGTATTTTTAAGAGCATCTAAGTCCTGGTCAAAACTAAACAGCCTTCCTTTATCCGAAAGCCTGCCCAATATCTCTCTTGAATGGCCTCCGCCACCAAAAGTACAGTCCACGTATGTTCCGTCTGGATTCGTTACCAAATCATCAACACTTTGCTTCAACAAAACGGGGTTATGATACATGTTTAAGTTGTGTTTTTTTCTCGCTTTTATTACTCATTCAGCGTGGTTATTCTTCATCGAAAGTGCCCATCACATCTTCGGCAAGGCTGGCAAAATCGGTCTCATTGATAGAGATTACCTTTTCGTAGGCATCTTTATCCCAAATTTCAAACAATTCTCCTGCGCTTGTAATCACAATATCTTTCTGAAGATTTGCGAAATGTGTCAGGTCTTTCGAAATCTGTAATCTTCCCGCATTATCCAATTCTACTGTTTTTACTCCTGCCGTAAACATTCTAATGAAATCAGCATTCTTTTTAATAAATCTGTTGAGTTTATTAATTTTGCCCATCACCTTATCCCACGCATTCATGGGGTAAACTTCCAGGCAGGGTTGGAACACAGATCTTTTAACTACAAACGCCTTGTCGTCGAAGTTTTCCATCTGCTTGATCAATGATGAAGGGACTTTTAAGCGGCCTTTGTCGTCGATTTTACACTCATATGTTCCAATGAAACTTTTCATTTGGGACAAATTTATATAATAATTTCCAAAATTTCCCACTTTTTCCCACTTTTTGCCTTAATGTTAATAAGTTTTATCAAAGATTGAGTTTCAGGGTTCTAATTTGTTGATATGATGGATGTTGTAGAAAGTGTTATTTCGGCCATAATAAAGAGGTTCTTAAAAAAGTAAGGAAAAAGCAGTCTAGTATATTATTTTTATTTTAAATTAGGGTAATCAAAATATTTTTGAGGTTTAATTTGTATTTTTGCAAGGCTTTATTAAGGCATTATATGATATTTAGTACAAAAAAAGAAAAGAAATATACCTTTGTTGAGGCGGGAGAAGGACATCCATTGGTGCTGCTGCACGGTTTAATGGGTGGTTTGAGTAATTTCGATAAGATGGTGGATTTTTTTTCAGACAGAGGATTCAAGGTATATGTTCCTCAGTTGCCAATCTACGATTTGCCGGTACTCAATACGAATCTTACGACTATTGCAAAATATATCGCCAAGTTTATAGAAACCCATGTTGAAGGCCCTGCAACGATTGTGGGAAATTCTATGGGAGGTCATATTGGACTTATCTTAACACTGGCAAGACCGGATTTAATTAAAAATCTTGTCCTTACAGGAAGCTCAGGTTTATACGAAAGAACTTTTGGGGATAGTTTTCCCAGAAAAAACGACCGTTCCTATATAAGAAAGAAAACAGAAGAGGTTTTCTACGATCCAAGTATTGCAACCGAAGATTTGGTGGATGAAGTTTTCAGCGTGGTGAATGACAGGATGAAAGGCATTAAAACGGTAATGCTGGCAAGAAGCGCGATCAAACACAATATGCTGAATGATCTGCCTAAAATTCTGACACCAACGTGTCTGATCTGGGGAAAACAGGATAATGTAACCCCTCCTGAAGTGGCGGAAGATATGCACAAATTTATCCCGAATTCGGATCTTTTCTGGATTGATAAATGCGGGCATGCTGCGATGATGGAAAAGCCGGATGAATTCAACGAAATTCTCTACAGCTGGTTAAAAAATAAAGTTTAAAAACAAAATAAATTCAACCATTAAGAGCTTTTCTTAATGGTTTGTTTTTCTAAAAATATTCTAAAAAAATGGTTATTAAAACAGCAACGTTTGTAAAGAGCAGCGGAAAATGGCAGGATTGCCCCGAACCTACAATTCCGGAATATGCTTTTATCGGAAGGTCTAATGTTGGAAAATCATCATTAATTAATGCAATGATGAATCATAAGGATTTGGCTAAAACGTCCCAGACACCGGGAAAAACACAGCTTATTAATCATTTTTTAGTCAATGAACAGTGGTATCTGACCGATTTGCCGGGCTATGGCTATGCAAAAGTTTCCAAATCTATCAGAAAGGATTTTGAAAAGCTGATTACCAACTATATTCTGAACAGAAGAAATCTGGTAAATCTTTTTGTTTTGGTAGATTCGCGACATACACCGCAGAAAATTGATCTTGAATTTATCCAGTGGTGTGGGGAAAGCGGAGTACCTTTTTCCATTGTGTTTACGAAGGCTGATAAACTGAAGCCTAATGTTGTCATTAAAAATGTAGAAGATTACAAAATGGAGCTTCACAAAACCTGGGAAGATCTTCCGGAATTGTACGTGACCTCTGCTGAAAAGAAAGAGGGGGGTGATGAAATCCTGGCTTTTATTCAGAAAACCAATGATTTTTTAATACAAAATAACGTGCACTTTGATGAGTAATATTATCTGGAAAATTAAAACTTTCGATGAGTTTACCGTTCCCGAATTGTATGCTGTTTTAAAAGCAAGAATCGATGTTTTTGTGATTGAGCAAAACTGTCCTTATCCGGATCTGGATAATTATGATCAGAAAGCCATTCATATCTGGGCGGAAGAAGATGGGAAAATTTTAGCGAATTGTAGGGTTTTCGATAAAGGAATTAAATATGATGAAGCTTCTTTAGGAAGAGTTTTAACAACTGAAGCTGCAAGAGGAAAAAATATCGGAAGACAACTGATGAAATATGCCGTTGAAACCATAGAAAACCGTTTTCATACTTCGGAAATCCGGATTTCTGCACAAGATTACTTGCTGAAATTCTACAGTGAATTTGGGTTTGAAGATACGGGCAAAAAATATTTGGAAGATGACATTCCGCATACGGAGATGGTTAGAAAATAAAGAAAAGCGAGGAATTTTTCCCCGCTTTTTTTGATAGTTAAAATATATGGAGTGTTTTTTTATTTTCCTGAAATAGCTTTTAAAATAATAGGTTCAATATTGGAAGGAAGATCAGCGGACTTGATCTGGTATTTTTTGATTTTCATTTCTTTGAACCAGTTTTCCCAGTATTCTTTGATGACATCGCCTTCAAAAGGGTTGCCCTTCGCAGGATTGATTCCTAAGACAATCACCTCAAGATTATCAAGATCATCATTAGCCTTGATAAAACCCAATTCTTTATCCTGAATTTTTGTTTTAAAATTTGAAGTGTTCAGCTTTAATGATCTTACCAATTCCGGTGTGAGATAAGATGTTTTTTTTCCCTCAGAAAACTTAGAGTCTTTGTGAAAAATATATCCGTCTGTCAGAATAAAGAGAATATTCCGGTGATCATCCTTTATGCAGTAATCCTGAACTTTATTCTTAAAAAACTCCCAAATATCAGAACCAACATATTGTTTGTCCTTAATTGCCGACTCGTAAATCTGCGAAGGCAAAGCCGAATATTTTTTATCAACCAGGTCAATATTATCTTTTGTTGTGTTTTTGTCAAAAGAGATTTTCAGTTCTTTGGTGAGATCATTCATTTTCGGATCGGAAGGTTCAGGATTGAAGAAAACCTGCATCTGATCGTTGAGCTGGATAACTCTTTTACCTTTAATATGATCTAAAAATCCTTTATCGATAGATTTGATATATTCAATATCTCTTTGGAAATATTCCATTGTGGGATTCGGATTTTTTTCGGGATCGATTCTATCTGAAAGATCTATTAGAACACTTACGTTTAAGTTCTTTAAATTACTTGTATTACTGATCGGAGCTGAAACACCTTTACCCTGTTCCTTGGCCTTACTACACTGAATGAAAAGTACAGAAGCAATTAAAAAATAAAATATTTTTTTCATAATAAAGTTTTTATAAAACAGACATATAAACGGTATTCTGACTATCGGAATTGGCTCCGACCTTATTAAGATTGTACATATATTGCTTCTTACATTCTTCAATCATATCTTGTTTTACGGGATGCGAAACGGCTAGTTTTTCACTAATGAATGTAATCCAGCCCTGCATGTATTCCGAAGCGTATAACTTGTAATCTTTGGTTGGGATTATGGTTCCGTCGATGATATTCTGAAGCTCTTCAATCCTGCCTTTTGCTTTGGCGATCAGTTCTTTGATGCTTCCGATAGTATTGCGTACTTCTTCTTTTTGTTTTTCAAAGTCTCCGATTTTTTCCTGATATACAAGGATATCTTTCTGCCTTTTCGTTTGCTCATGCTTGATCTTATCTTTTTCTTTATGCTCTTTCATTACAAAATCGAAAACGAGTCCCCAGATAATGTAGACAATAAACCCGGCGAAAATAATTCCCCAAAACTGATTTTTTGTGAAAGCGATGGAAAGATCGAAAGGGGGAGAGTTGAAGGTTTTGTTTAATTCATATAATTTAGATTCAATTTCGTAAGCCAAAATAGCATCGAAGACGAATGTTATTATAAAAAGTAATGCAACTTTAGAATAATTAACAAAACTTTTATTTTCACCAAACATGTGGATCAAATACCCTAATCCAAGGAAAACAAAAGGAATCAATGTTACAAAAGCTCCTTCCAATGGGCCTTCGTCCCATGCTTTGTTGAAAGCCTGCGCATCCAGAACATTCTGAATGATATTTCCGTTCGTATCAAAACTTTTAAAAAATGCAGAGTAAGAAGTCGAAATATAAAAGGTAAAAAGATATAAGCTGATCGGGATCAGGATAATTAAACCAATCCAAAATTTTGTGGAAGCGCCTTTTGTGGCTTTAACATTATAAATTTCGGGGTTTCTGGGAAGGTCATTAATCTCAAATTTTATTTTTTCAATTTTATCCTGAACAGATTCTATATCCTGGCCGATATTTTTCAGGTGATCTTCTTTGTTGTCTAAAGATACAGAAAGGCCTTTGATCTCGGTTTCTTTATTTTTCTGTTCGTTGAGGTAAGGCTCTTTCAGCTTATTTTGTTTATCGACGAGCTCTTTTTCTTCATTTTGAAATTTAGAATAAATAGCATCAAGACAGATAGACAAAGCCGTATGATTCCCATTGTTTCTGGAACTGTCACGGTAACCATTTTCATGATAAGATCTTTTTCTGTTTTCTTCGCTGGTTTCGCTGTTGGCATCGACATCGAATTTTACAATATCATCTTTCGGACTCTCAATTGGAACCGGTTTTAATCGGAATAAATTTTTAATATTATTGGTCATGACATTCATAGTTGGGTTAGTTTTTTAGATCATTAAGAATATCATTTTTAGTTTTTCCCTGTTTTACCGCTTCGATAAAATAATCGGCAATTTCTTGTACGTTTTCTTCCAAAAAGCCGAACATGGCGACATATTTTTTCAATGCAGAATATTCATTTTCTGAGACCACTCCATCTGCCCAGATCATTACGGTAAGATCGAAAAGCGATTCTACTTTTTCATCAATGGTCTCCGGGACCAATGATTTTGAGTTAATGGGGTTTAAAAGAATCTCATCCAGATTTTTAGGAGAAATTCCTCTTTCTTCAGCTGTTTTATAAAGCATTTTTAATTCTAATGGGCTAAAGTCGTCGTCGCAGATTGCCATTTGATAAAGCCTTAAAAAATGAGCTTTCAGATTTTCAGGGATTTGTATTGTTTCCATAGTTTTTTATTTAATTATTCTGTCTCTGGTTTTAGGGATTTCCTGATGTTTAATATCGATGGTTTCGGGCTCTTTTACCGTTTTTTTAGGAAATAATGTGTAGAAATAATAAGAAAACAAAAGCCCGACAATAATATCTATCACAATCCAGAACGGTTTCAAATAAAGATAAATCGGAAAGAACGGATTGAATAAAATAAAGATGAGAATGAAGGCCAAAAACCAAAAGTTTCTGCTCCTGAATTCATTAAAAATAATGATTAAAGCGATCAGGGAAACGATAATTCTCAACAACAGATAAAATCTCTGTGGGAGGTCAAAAATTCCGATAAAACACAAAAGGGCTGCGATTATGATAAGGTATTTCATGGTTATTGTTTTTAGTCGGGCTTTTATATTAGTTACATCCTGAACAGTATGATCTGTCTACGTATTCCTTGCTGTTTCCGGAATAGTAATAGCATCCGCCTCTCGGCCCGACAATTAATTCATGTCCATTATAAGTACATCCCTTACTTCTTGAATATGATCTTGAACTTTTTGCTTTACTCCTTTTACTTTTTCTGTGCTTCTTACCTTTGGCTTTCTTTGGTTTTTTTGTTGAAAATTCTGTGGTAGAAGTTGTACTGTTCGTTGTTGCTGAAATAGTAGCAGGTAATAATAGCCCTAAACTTAGCAGGCTTGTAAATAGTAGTTTTTTCATGGTGATTTATTTTAATGTTGAAAAGTTTATCCTCGATGGATTATAGCCTCATTTAAAGCTTTTACAATTTTTTGAATGTAATCTCTATTTTTTGAGACAATACTGTTTGCTTCTCCTGCGTTTGTGCTTATTCTTACTGCAAATTCGTTTTTAATGGAAAAGATGATGATTAGTCCTAAACAAATAAGTATTAATCCGATTAAAAAAACATCTTTAAAAAAGATGAAGGGAATTCCCAAAAGAATCATAAGAATGGGTAAGACCCTGCTTTTTTCGATTTCAAAAACATAAACAGAAGAAATATTTCTCATAGCATAAGTTTTTGATTGAGTAACAAATCTGGACTGTGTAACAGTAACGGAAGCATCCTGATAGAATGTTGTTTCGTTTTGAATTTGAGTTTCCATAATAATAGCTTATTAATGATTGTTATTCTCCAGTTAAATCTATTACCGGTGCATTTGGAGCGTTTCTCTTTACAGATTCGATACCGACTTCTCTTGCAGAAGATGTTGTATACATTTCACTTGTTCCGATTATTTCTCCATTACTAGCCTTTAAATTGAAATAATATTGTCCGTTTGTTGCAACTCTCCGATCATAACGCTGGTCAAAAGGAGCGTTCATTTTTACTGATTCGATTCCATTTTTACAGCCAGCTTTGGTTTGGTAACCCTCACCTGTAAGGATAGGTTCGTGGTTATCAGCTTTCAAAACGAACTGATATTCACCATTTGATCTTTTACTAATAAAAAATTTTCCCATAGTTCTTAATTTTTACATCCATTTTTATCACATGTTATCTTATCATTGGTATTTACCCAATGGTCAGGAAGGGTATTCGTGTTGGTACCACAGCCTGTCATTCCTCCTTTTTGTCCTTTATGGACAATGTTTGTTGGTGTGTGCTTTACGTTCATAATAAATTGTTTTTTATTTTACACTCCAAAAGTATAAACCTTTAAAAACCAATCCTTACGGAAAACCGTAAATAGGATTATTTAATAAAAAAACCTCCCAGAAATGCTGGAAGGCTATTAGTTTTTATGAATAGAAAATTATATAATACCAATGTCTTTACATATGACAATCAGCTCAATATTATTTTTGGCGCCGAGTTCAAAACGAAGATCATTTAATCTTTTTTCTATGGCACTTCTGCTATCCGGAGTTATTTTATTTTCTTTGAAGAACTTTTCAATTTCACTTTGTTTCCACCCTTTGGCAAGGAGTTCAATAAGAGTGACATCATATTCTGTAAACTCAAAAGAATTGTTCCGGATAGAATTTAAAATCTCTTGTGGAATGACGACTTCACCAGAAAAAACCTTTCTGATAGTATTTCTGAGATCTTTACCGTCATTTCTACCTTTGCTTACAAACCCATTGATATTGTGGGTTTTAAAAAGATCATTAATTATTTTGGGTTTCTTTTCTATGGAGAAGGCGATAACTTTCAAATTCGGCTGAATTTTTTTAGCCTCTTCAATTAATTTTTGTCCGGAATTGATTTTCTGATCTATATGATCTTTATCAAAGGAAAGGTCTGTAATTAACAAGTCATAAGAAACGTTGTTCGTAGCTGCGGTTTTTATTTTTTGCAATGCATCATCACAATAATTCACAAAATCAAAATTCTGAATCTGTAATTCGGCAAGGGTATTCACGACGCCTAAATTTCTGACTTCGTGATCTTCGGCTATCAGGACTTTTTTAAACATATTTCGATTGTATTGGTATGGTTATTTGAATAATTAATCCACCTTTAGGATTTTTTTCAAAAATAATATCTCCTCCAATGCTTTCAATACGGTTTTCCGTATTACGAATCCCTGTTCCTTTGTGCAGGTCTGAATCATTAATTCCTACACCATTGTCTGTATATCTTATTTTTAAATTGTCATTGTCCTTTTCAAATCTTACGGAAGCTAATTTTGCCTGACTGTGTTTTTTCATGTTCACAAGAATCTCCCTTAAGATATAGTAAAGCTCAAGCTGGGTGTTATACGAAATATTTTCCCAGATACTTTCTTTGTATCCTACCGGTAAAACTTTTTGCTGATCGGAAGAATAAGACATAATCATATTGATAAAGCGCATCGCAAAATCTTCCTCTACAATATTTTCATGAGAAATATCTCTGGATTCTTCATACATTTTCTCAATATCGTTAAGAATTCTTGTTTTATCCATTTCAGGATTATTTTGAACATCAATCATCATATGATACAGTCCATTAGCCACTACATCATGCACTTTCTTGGATATTTTAAGCTGGGTGTTTTTGACTTCGAGTTCTTTTTCTTGTTTTAGTTGTATTTGTCTTTTGCGGTACCAGAAGAACCCAACAATTAAGAGAATAACCAAAAAACCTAATATGAAATTTTTTCTTGCTTGTTGAATTTCATTATCTGCTTTTAGTTTCTCTCCTTTAGCCCTTTCACCTTCCAAGTCATATCGGAAAAAAGCAAATTGGTTTTTATCATTATTTCTGGCTGTTTGAAGGCTATCATTGATAAAATTAAATTTTTGAAAATACTGCAAATAATTTTTAGGATCTAGAAAAATAATTCGTTGTAAGGCTAGAATTTGATCATCAGGACTTTTATTTACAGATGCTACTTGAAACATTTTTTTTGCAAAACTTAGAGAAAGGCTTTTATCTTTATCTAAATAATAAGTTGATAAAGTTTCAAAACTTGAATTTAATCCGTCGCCAATATTTTCTTTTTTTCTTATCTCTAAAGCTTTATTGAATTCGGGTAGTGGATTATAATTTTTGTTATAAAGATATTTAGCTTTAGCTAAATTGTTTAATGCTCTAGAATAGTCGTCCTTGTTTTGTGAAAGAATTGCTTTTTCTAAATATTGTATGGCTTCTTTATACTTGCCTTGAGTAGTTAATATGTCGCCAATATTATTATAATAGATATACTTTTTTTCTTTATCAACAGCCGTATTTATTGCTTTAATATAGAATCCAACAGATTTATCATAATATTTTAAATAGTTGGAGGCTATACCTAAATTATTGTAGTTTGCGGCTAATGTCCTTAGTACATTACTATCTTTTTTTAGTTTAATATACTTATTTGCTTCTAAAGAAGATTCAATCCCTCCTAAAAAATCTCCATTTTCAGTTTGTATTATTCCCATATTAACTAAAGAGCGACCTGCACCTAAAGAATCATTATCTTTTAAAAATTCGTTTTTAGCTAGATTAAAATAATAGAAAGCAGAATCTGGAATTTTCCTATCCTTAAACAATTTTGCCCTTTCAAGATAAGGATTAGTGGAAAGAGTTGAAGGCCTAGAATATTTAGTCTTATTTTCTTTATTACAAGAATTTATAAGAACTAATAAAATTATTAGTAATAAATTTTTCATGGTGGATAGTTTTGAATGCAAAATAATAAAAAAGAGCAGATTTATGCAATCTGCCCTTATTGTTTTTACGGATTTGTAAAAGGAGGGGGAGTTTGTCCCGTATTTCCTCCTACTGGTCCACCGTCTTCACCAGTTCCCGTCCCCGGATCGGTACTGCCTCCCGGATCTGCCAATTGAGTTGTTACCTGTCCGTTATTATCGTTGTTACATGATGTATTTGCATTATTATTCCCGAATGCTAGTGCGATTAGCATCAATATTAAGTCTAACATTTTTAAAAAATTTTGAAGTTGAAATTGTTTTTCTTCCTCTCACGAAGTATTTATCGCGAGCTGTACACGTTTAAAAATTTCGAAGCGCTTCTTAAATTTTTTGGGAAGTGAACCATCAAAAACAGAAGAGAAACATCTGCTTCCCAACCCGGAGTTTTCTTCCGTTTTATCTGGCGATTTTTGAAATCAGTTTTGTAAATTTGTTTTTGTAATGTTTTGTTTCTCACTGATTTCTATGGCAAAGATGCAACGGAAAAGCAGGCAAGGGTTAGAAAGTTTTTGGAAAGTTTTTGGAAAGTTTTTTCAGTGAGATGTTACGGAAAACCGTAATGCTATTGATGTAAAACGTCATAATTTTCGCACTAATAACCGTTGAATATGTCAAAATTTTTACCACAGAAAAGAAAGTTACTTGAGGAGGTTTTTCAAAAAGCCTCGAATGAGACGACTGAAACATCATTTAGTGGGATTTTAAAGTCATTGGAAAGAGATTTGTTGGATGATTTTAAAATTAATCTAAGTTATAGGTCTTTTGAAACGTATTATAAAACTATTGTAGAAAACGATGGTGATTATAATATTAAAGCGGCTATCCTTGATGATTTAAGTATTTATTTAGGATATGAGAATTTCCGAAATTTCTGTATGGATTGGAAAACTATAGAATATGCCGTTACCCAAACTTTATCTAAAATTGTTATAAACATTACTAATAAGCCCATTTTTACGATGCCAGACTTTGTTAAGAAAAATGGTTTGGGTATTATGGAAATGGTTTTTGTTTTACTCCTTGTCACGGGAGGTGTTATTTTTTCAAACGGGAAGAAAAAAGGAGATACATCATTTAACTTAGGTTTCATGTCAAATGTTAAGCCTGATGTAGATAAAAAATATATGTATTGGAATGGCGAAAGATATATCGCAACAGACAGCAGTGATCTTGGCCCTCAAATAGAAATAGTTCCTATGAATCCAAATACATTTAGATACTTAAGAAGAATTACTCGAGAAGATACATTAACGACAGATAATGCGATGGGAAAGGTTTGGTATGATAAGAGTAATAATAATGTAGAGTTCTTTACGAGTCCCGGGGAGCATCCTGAAAATGGTAAAACATTAAAAGACGTTTCGGAAACAATTCTGAATCATCATGCAGGATCAAACACAGACTCCCTACAAATTGAAGAATAAACTTCTTCACAATAATTTAAAATTCAATTAAAACGATTCACCTAATATTCCTTTAATTTCGTTCTTTTTTAAGATGAATAAAGGAATATTCTCATTTTTACTGCTTATTTTCTCGCTGTTTTCGGCTCAAAAACCGGTGCAAATTGCATTTCTTTCGGATGTGCATTTTCAGGATTTGTATGGAAGCTTTTCGGATAATGATTTTAAAGGAATTATCAATCCCAAAACCGGAAAACCAACGATTCTGAGAACGATGGATTCTCAATTGCATTCCACCAGAATTTTTAATGAAAATTATTTTGCCTTCCTCAAAGCATTGGATGATATCGCTGCCAAAGGAATCAAAATTGTTGCCATGCCCGGCGATTTTTCGGATGACGGACAAGCGTATAATCTTCGCGGATTGCACAAAATTTTAGAAAAATATCACAAAAAGTATGGAATCGATTTTTATCTCACGACAGGAAATCACGATCCGGTTGGTCCGTTCCGACAGGATGCCGGAAAAGATGATTTTCTCGGACAGGACGGGAATCCATTGGGAATTTACAGCAAAGAAAATATCGGGAAAATCAAAAATAAAATCATCACTAAAGACATTGCAGAATCGGGCTATCTCGAAATTTTAGATGAATTAAAAGACTTCGGGTTTTATCCGAAAAAAGAAAATCTGTTTTGGAGCACGCCTTTTGATTCAAATTCTTTTAAAAATTATTCCTACGAAAAAGCCTTGCAAAATGCCGATTATTCCAGGAGAATGTATGAAGTTGTGAAAGGGTTTTCAGTTCCAGATCTGAGTTATGTAGTAGAGCCGGTAAAAGGTGTTTGGATGATCGCCATCGACGGAAATACATACATTCCAAAAAATATAAATGAAAATCCAAATAATGCTTCAAATTATAAAGGAGCAAGCATTGGATACAATAATGTCCTGACAAATAAAAAACACCTGATCGAATGGGTGAAAAAAATTACACAGGAAGCAAAGATTAACGGAAAAACAATCATCGCCTTTACCCATTATCCGATGATCGATTTCAATGATGGAGCCACACAAGAAATTAAAAATGTATTAGGCGAAAAAAAATGGCAGATGGAAAGAGTTCCCGAAGAGGAAGTAGCAAAAGCCTTTGCTGAAGCCGGATTACAGATTCATTTTGCCGGACATATGCACATCAACGACACAGGAATCCGGAAATTTGGTGATAAAATGCTGTTGAATGTTCAGGTTCCATCATTGGCGGCATATCTTCCAGCATATAAAGTTTTAACGATAAAGTCTCCCAATAAGATGGAAGTTCAGACGGAAGTTTTAAATGATGTTCCGAATTTTGATGAATTATTTTCTTTGTATGAAAAAGAATATGAAGCCTTAAAAAAAGATCAAAATAAAATTCTTTGGAATAAAGATATTTTAAAATCAAAGACGTATCATGATTTCATGCTGTTTCACTTGAAGGAATTGGTTCGATTAAGAATGATTCCCGACGATTGGCCGAAAAGTTTCGTTGAAGAAGCAAAAGCCTTGACTGGCAAGGATTTGTTGCTATTAATTCAAAATGAAAATCAGCTGAAACAAAAAGGAATCAATTCAGATAATTTTAAAATCTGGACTTTTGAAGACCTGCTTTTGGATGTATATAAATTCCAGTCTGCAGATGAATTGGCCAAAAGAGACATCCCCAAAGAAAGGCTGCAGCAATACCAAATACTGGAAAAAATATTTGATGAAAATCAATCAAAGGATCCGTTTATCATCAAATTAAAATATGTTTTCAAAATTCTTTCGCTGCTCTCAAACGGCGATCCGGCAGATCATTTTGAAATAGATTTGAAAAGACATTCAATAAAGAGACTATAGTTTTTTTCTCGCAGATTTGGCGGATTACGCAGATTTTTAAACACGAATATCACAGATATTTTCACAAATAACACAAAAAAAGGTAAACATCTGTGCAAATCTGCGAGATCTGTGGGAAAGTAAAACAGAAAAGACTATCAATTCTGACAGCCTTCTCTTATAAATCTAATCGTAAAAAATGTTCTATTTTCCGTTTACAGGATTTTTTCTTTCGTAAGTATTGTTATCAAAACTAATTTTATAGTTTGACTTAAAAAGCTTGCTCGGCTGATAATAATCCGTTGTAATGACCTGCGCTCCGCTTTCCTTCGCTTTTTCAAATCTTGAGTAGTCTTCCTTTCTCGCTTCCATCGTATCTGCGTCGGCTCTGGTTCTGATAATGTAGCCCTGTTTCACCAATTCGGTGATTTTCGGACTTGGATCATTCATGAATAAAACTGCAGATTCAGGTGTTCCCGGTGTTGAATTTGTGAAAATCATTCTTCCTTTTAAAGATGAATGATCTTTCATATACAAATCTCTGTTTTCACTGTTGTTATCGAGTACAAACAGGAATTTTCCTTTGGCATCTTTCACTTTCGGCCAGTTTTTGTTTAAAACCGCTTCATTCAATGTTTTGTAAGAACCGCGAATGTCATCCGGCGTGATGATTTTATTTTTACCTAAATATTTTTTCAGCTCATTATCGAGATCATCAAAAAGTTTTGAAGTATAATGTTCCGGTTCTGTCCCGAATCGGTTGGCTTTTCCGTCTTTCGGTTCAAGAGTGATGAAAACCGGATCGTGATCGGGATGTGCATCAGACCATTTTTTCAGGTCTTTCAGGCAGTCTTCCAGCGTATAATACCAAGTTTGATAATCAATATCTGTGATATGAATCATTTTATATCCCGGCTTTTTCATTTTCCCTTCCGGATCGAAAGGCTGGGTTGTTTTTACCAGATCTAAAATTTTAGGATGGGCATATTTCCCGCCTTTGCTGTCTGCATACACATCTATTTCAAGGTTTCTTAATCCCAAATCCAGCTGTTGAGGTATCGGAATGTGTTCATATTGAATCCTCGGAAGAAAATTCAAAGAATCTTTTTTGGATAAATAGCTGTAAACTTCCGGAAGAATCGCCTTTTTATAAGAGTTATGCGAACCGATCACCTGGATTTCATTAATTTTTAAATCATTCAGATTTTGTGACTGCGACCAGAAAAGGTTTAATGAAGATAAATATAAACCGAGTAGAACTGCCTTTTTCATTATATCAATTTTTGTAACGACGAAATTAAGGAGTCTTCTTATCAGACAGTTTACATATTATGTTAAGTGTTTTTTAAGATTGTGTGAAGTGTTAAAAAATCAATTTTTTAAACAGTTGGTAATTAGAGGGTTAATATTTTCTCATTTTGGGATATTTATATTTTGTTGATTTTAAGATAATACTCTGTTAAAATGATTTTGTGGTAGATCCTTTTACTTTGTATGCCGAAATAAAAACTAACGATGGGCTTAAAATAAAACCACTGTTGCGGCAACAACAGCGGCTTTTTATTAAGCAATGTAACGTCTTGCAATTACTTTACTTAATGATATGTACCACAAAATTAATTTTTTTAAGTTTAAAAAGCTAATTCCTATAGCATTAATATTCTTGGTGGCAAACCAGGTTCATGCTGAAGGTCTTACAACGAGCCATCCTGTATTTTCACAAGTGAACGAAACGATCACGGGTGTAGTTCAGGATCAGGAGGGAGCTTCTGTTGAGGGAGCGAAAATCACGGTTGTAGAAACTGGAGAAACCGCTACCAGCGATGCTTTGGGGAATTTCAGTATTTCTGCCAGTATGGGTCAGACATTGTCCATTTCTTATGACGGATATGCGACGCAGCTGGTGAAAATTTCAAGCACTTCTATTTCTGTAAAATTAAAGGCTAAAAAAGATGCAACTTCTATTGAGGAGGTTACTTTAGTAGGTTACGGATCTCAGAAAAAATCTGATTTAACGGGAGCGGTAAGCCAATTGAAGGCAGAAAATTTCAAAGAAGGGATGAATATCTCTGTTGATAATCTGATGCAGGGGAAAATCGCCGGTGTCCGCATTGTTCAGTCAAGCGGTGAACCGGGAGCGGGTGTGAATGTATCCATCAGAGGAATCGGGTCGATCAGAAGCGGAAGTACTCCGTTATTCGTTGTAGACGGTGTTCCTTTGAGCAATGATGCTGTCAGCGCTCAATCTCCGAATGTTGGTTTAGGAAATACATCAGCAAAAAACCCATTAAACTTTTTAAATACGAGTGACATCGAATCAATCACTGTATTAAAAGATGCTTCCGCAGCTGCCATCTATGGTGCGAGAGGTTCAAACGGGGTAGTTTTGGTGACGACAAAAAGAGGAAAGAAAGGAG
Source organism: Chryseobacterium wanjuense (assembly GCF_900111495.1). Taxonomy (NCBI): domain Bacteria; kingdom Pseudomonadati; phylum Bacteroidota; class Flavobacteriia; order Flavobacteriales; family Weeksellaceae; genus Chryseobacterium; species Chryseobacterium wanjuense. The sequence goes on from NZ_FOIU01000002.1 coordinate 759,068, forward strand.
AGCCGATGTTTACGTATGATACATACTTAGGTTTTTCTTCTGTGATTAAAAAATTAGATTTATTAACGGCTGATGAATACAGATCAGCGGGAATAAATAAAGCTTACGACCACGGTGGAAATACAGACTGGCAGGATGAAATTTACAGAAGTGCAGTGTCATCAAACCACTCGGTTTCATTCTCAAAATCTACAGATACCGGAAATTATTTTGCATCGATCTCCCACATGGATCAGGACGGAATTGTGCTGAACAGTGGTTTTAAAAGAACGACAGCCCGTTTAAATGCAGAAGAATCCTTCTTTGATAATAAAAGATTAAAGGTTAAACTAAATCTTACGGCGAGTGACATCAAAGAAACAGGAATTCCGAATGGTGGAAACGCAGGATCTGACGGACAGGTAATCATCCACGCTTTGATGGCGAATCCTACACGTTCTGTGTATGATGAAAATGGAAATTATACCAATTTCAACATGAATGCTCACTACAATCCCTTGTATTTATTGAGTGTTTATAATGATAAAACCAATACCTTCAGAGTATTAGGGAATACAGAAGCTACTTTGAGAATCTTACCGGGACTAAATTATAAATTCAATTTAGGGATCGATAAAACAATGTCGGAAAGGAATACAACGATGTATCCGAACGTTACCGACAGGACGCCAAAAGGAATGTATGTTCAGGCAAATCTGGATTCTTATAATGTGCTTTTGGAACATTATTTAACGTATGATTTTAATTTAAACAGACATAATTTCAATGTATTAGGAGGTTTTTCCTACCAGAAATTCAAATCTACGGGAACTTATTTTGGGTTAAAAGATATCGCAGCTCAAGGTGCAGTTGCTCCGGAACTTAACCCGGGATATTCAGGAACGGCATTTGTTCCGGGAGCTGGCTATGCTCAGGAAAATGAATTACAGTCGTATTTCGGAAGAGTCAATTACAACTTTGATAAAAAATATTTATTAACAGCTTCATTAAGAGCGGACGGTTCCACACGTTTTGGAAAGAACAACAAATACGGATATTTCCCTTCTGTTGCAGTGGGCTGGACAATTTCTAATGAAAATTTCCTGAAAGACTCTCAATTCGTTAATGAATTAAAATTAAGAGGAAGCTGGGGACAAACAGGTAATCAGGAAGTTCCGAACAAAATTACGCAGGCAAGTTCTTCATTGACGCAGGCTGCGGGATATTATTTATATGATAATTTGAACCTGATCAACGGAGTTTCGATCAACAGAACCGTAAATCCTGATCTGAAATGGGAAGTTGTGGAGCAAACCAATATTGGAGCAGATTTTAGTTTATTTAAAAACAAATTGTACGGATCATTGGAATATTATCACAAGACAACAAAAGATCCGATCTTGAATATTCCTTCAACCCCTCTAAGCCCTACAAGTACAGTTTGGAGAAATGTTGATGCGAAGATTATAAATAAAGGTTTTGAATTCTCTTTAGGTTCAGAAATTATTAAAAATGAAAATTTCACCTGGAATTTTGATGTAAACGGAGCAACCGTAAACAACGTGGTGAAAGATCTTCCTGTTTCCGCAATTTATTCGGGAGAAGTTTCAGGACCGGGGCTTTCCGGAGTTACGGCGAATATTTACAGAAACGGTTATGAAGCCGGATCTTTTTATATGTACAATTATTTGGGAGTTGATGCCAACGGAAAATACATCTATGAAGATCTGAACGGAGACGGAAAAATCGATCAGAATGACAGAAAGATTTTTGAAGGTGCTATTCCCAACTTCACTTTCGGGATCAATTCTTACATGAAATACAAAAAGTTTGATTTCTCATTCTCTTTCATCGGACAAACGGGAGGGTATTTGGTTAACAATACGGCATTGGATTTAAATATCAACAACTTAGCGTCAGACAGAAACGTTTTGAAAAACTTCTATGATTCTGGGGCAAGCTTTACAAATCAGCCACAGTTATCTTCTTTATATCTTGAAAAATCTGATTTTCTTCGTCTGAATAATGTAAGATTAGGATATACTTTCGATATCAATCAATTGAAATTCCTGAGAAGCATCAATCTTTATGTAAGTGCACAGAATTTATTCACCATTACCAGCTATACGGGTTACGATCCGCTTGTTGATACCAACAAACAGGTGGGAGGAAACCAGTCTTTGGGAATTGATTATACGACGTATCCGTCTGCGAAAACTTTCATTTTGGGAGCAACTGTTAAATTTTAATTTAAGTTAAAAGAAATCATGAAATCTAAATTTTTAATTATTAATAAAATCGTTTTATCCTTTGCTGTACTGGCTTTAGTCGGATGTACAAATCTGGATGAAAAAGTAATCGATGAGGTACTGGGATCCGAAACGGGAGATCCGGAAGGTGCATTGGCTGCGGCTTACAGCCAACTTGGTGAAGGAACTTTTGTAGATCATGGAAGTGTTTTTGCTTTGCAGGAATATTCTACCGACGAAGCGATCCTGCCAACAAGAGGAAGCGACTGGGGAGATGGTGGAAAATGGAGAGCAATGCACGAATTTACGTGGGATTCTAATAGTGATGTCGTAAAAACAACGTGGAATCAGCTGAATTTTGGAATTACAAGATCTTTAAATGCTATCGCAAGTATTGAGAAAAGCAACATCAACAATAAAGCTCTATTTTTAGCCGAAGCAAAAGGTTTATTAGCCTATTACACATACACAACAATCGACCTTTTCGGGCAGGCTCCTTACAGAGATCCATCTAATATTAATGCTCCGATACAAATTAGAAAAGCTGAAACTACAATTGATGATCTTATCAAAGAAGTGGAAGGGCTTATCCCGAATCTGGCTGATATTAAGACTCAGAACACCCATGCGGGAAGATTTACAAAACAGGCTGCCTATGCATTTTTGGCAGATATGTACCTGAACAGAGCTGTCTTGAAGAATAAAACGGCAAGTGATTTCAACTTTTTAGAACAGGCTGTAAATGGAGGAGGAACAGATATGGATAAAGTAATTGAATATTCTAATTTATTGATTAATAATCCAAACTTCAATTTAGAATCTAATTATTTCCACAATTTTGATATCAATAACGATACAAGTAAGGAAATGATCTTTACGATTGTTCAGAAGAAAATTGCGAGCTCCGATAAAGGTTCAGATAACGATTTGGCGTATATGTCTATGGAAAGAATTCAGAAACCTTCTCCGGACAACAGAGGTACAAATGCCAATTGTGTCACTCCGGAATTCTATTATTCATGGAACGGAAATCATGATGATCCCCGTTTCCAAAGAACATATCAGTATGAAGACGGAACATGGTTCAGAAATGACGGAACAGATGTAAGTGTACCGTCAACTAGTAAAGTGGAGGGCACAGGAAAACCTTGGTTCCATTTCAACAGAGGATTGCAGGTTGGCCAGCAATACGGTCCTAAAATTCTTGCCAACGGAAATTTTGATATGACTGCAGACGGAAGAATTAAAGTGTATAAATTATTCACAGAAAAAAATACAACACTTGCAGCAGATTTCACTCCTGAACTAAATTTCGATAATCCTTCGGAAGCAGTATTTACACAGGCTCAGATCAACAGAGGAGTCAGAAACTTCAAGTTCGAATTCGACCCGGGCTACGGAAACAACGGAACCAGTGGAATGGATGTTCCTTTGTACAGACTGGGAACAATTTACATGATGAGGGCGGAAGCATATTTCAGAAGCGGAAATGTAAGTGCAGCTTTAACGGATGTAAATAAATTAAGAACAAGCAGAACGAATGATGCTTTAAAAGGCAATGCTCCCGGTGTTGCGCTTGCTTCTCTGGATGCAAATGCATTATTCAGAGAATCCGGATTTGAATTGTACTGGGAAATGTACAGAAGAAAAGCGATGATCAGATTCAAAAAGTTTGATCTTCCGGGAACTGCAAAACCGGCTTCCCAACCTTACAGAAGAATTTTCCCGATTCCTCAGGCAACGCTTGATGCATCGAAAGACTTCTCACAAAATCCAGGATATTAGTTTCTTCATATCAAAAAAAACAATTATTTTGCGTAAACAGGAAAGCGAAGAGAAAAATCTCTTCGCTTTTATTTTGATCTAAATCTTCTTATCTAAACCTTGAAGGGTTGAGTACATTATCTATTCCTCATTCAACATTCCCAATTCTCCGAAATATTTTTTAAACTTGTGGATTTTCGGACCAACCACTGCGCTGCAATAAGGTTGTGTAGGGTTTTCATTGTAATATCCCTGATGGTATTGTTCTGCCGGCCAGAATTTGTCGAATTTTGTTAATTCTGTCACATAAGTTCCTTGCCATCTTCCGGACTGTTTAGATTTTTCAATCGCTTCTTCTGCCTTAGCTTTTTCAGCATCATCTTTATAATAAATTACCGAATGATACTGCGTTCCGATATCATTTCCCTGTCTGTTCAATTGGGTAGGATCGTGAAGGAAAAAGAAAACATCCATCAATTGTTCATAAGAAATGACTGACGGGTCGTAAGTGATTTGTACCACTTCTGCGTGTCCGGTTTCCCCTGTGCATACTTCTTCATAGGTCGGATTATCTTTATGACCTCCCGAATATCCTGAAATTGCAGATTGTACACCTTTCAACATATTGAAACAGCTTTCCACACACCAAAAACATCCACCACCAAAGGTGATTTGTTCTAAATTATTGTTATCCATTGAAGTTGATTATTGTATTAAATATTTTTCTCCATTAATAAAATACATTGGAGAAAAACTAATCAAAAATAGGAAAAAGTTTTTCAAATAATATTCTATAAAGCCTTTTAAACGCAAATTGTAATGATAGATGATACAAATTATTTTAAAATCAAACTTCAACGATGTTTTGTCATTCTGGAAGAATTTAAACCTTGTTATTAGAGATGCTTCGACTGCTTTGCGCTCAGCATGACATCGCTAAAAATAAGCTGTTTAATAAGGTGGCTAGTATTAGATATGTCATGCTGAGCGCGAAGCAGTCGAAGCATCTCAACAAACCTGGATTTTCATATTTTCATAATCCTCGGGATAGTTTTAAAGCAAAGTTTTAATTTAAATACAATATATTCAAGTGAGCAAAGAAGAATCAACAAGTTGATTTCATGAAATTAATGTTCCAGCTTCGCCCAGCAAATTTATTTGCCTTTGCTTTCTAAAATCAAAACTTTAAATAATTAAATCTTTGCGTTAAAATTTAAACACAAATTACACGAATAGCTTTCACAAATAATCACAAGAAAATATAATGTAAACATCTGTGCAAATCTGTGAAATATGTGGGAAATAAAACAAAAAAAGCACCCCAAAGGATGCTCAATATGATTTAAAAATTAATTTCAATTATTTTTCCCAAACCAAAGCACTTGCTCCCAAAATAGCAGCATCCGCCTCGTCCAGTTCACTGAAAACCAATTTTACTTTATTTCTGAAAATAGGAAGAAGGTTTCTTTCCATGTGAAGTTTTGTTGGTTTTAAAATAAATTCTCCGGCCTTTATTACTCCACCAAACAAAAGAATCGCTTCCGGTGAGGAGAACATGACAAAATTCGCCAATGCTTCACCTAATTTCTGACCCGTATATCTGAAAACTTCAATGGCAATCGGATCTCCCTTCAAGGCACATTCGTGAACGGTTTTAGAATTAATTTCCTCTTCAGGATATTGATTAAGCATAGATTCCGGGAATTCGGCTCTCATTTTCTTTGCGGTGATCGCGATTCCTGTTGCAGAAGCATAGGCTTCCAGGCTTCCTTCCGATCCGGTACTCCAGTGTTTTCTTCCTCCGGGTTTTACGATCGTGTGGCCTAGTTCTCCGGCAAATCCGTCATGTCCGTAGATCAATTTACCACCTGCTACAATACCGCTTCCTACGCCCGTTCCTAAAGTGATCATAATGAAATCCTTCATTCCCCTTGCCGCTCCGAAAAGCATTTCCCCAATCGCCGCCGCATTGGCATCATTGGTTACTGTGCAAGGCAGATTGAATTTAGCTTTCATCAAATCTCCAAATTCTATCACTCCTTTCCAGGGAAGGTTGGGAGCCTGCTCGATCGTTCCTTTATAATAGTTTCCGTTGGGAGCGCCAACTCCTATTCCGTCGAAGTTTTTTTCTTTACCGTATTTTTCGATCAAAGGATGAACGGTTTCGTATAATGCATCGATAAAATCTTCAACTTTTTCGTAAGCATCGGTTCGAATGCTGCCCTTCTCAAGAACTTCACCACGGTGGTTTACAACTCCAAATTTAGTATTCGTTCCGCCTATGTCGATTCCTAGGGCAACGTTTTTTGATAAATCGATTAATGACATTTCTATTCTAAAATTCTAAAAGGTTAAAATTATAAAAAAGATTGTATTAATGGATTATTAACTAGATAATTATTAAAATTTTTTTTCAGGCGATTTTTACCGTTTTCTTTTTTCTTCTTCCCCACCAGATCACGAAGCCAGTCACTGGTAATGAGGCACATATAAGACTTACAATAAAGGCGATGATTTTTGTTGGAAGTCCCAAAATAGATCCAACATGGATGTCATAATTGGCACCAACCGTTTTTTCACCAAAATTTTTGTCTTTCATATCGTGAGTATGAAGCAATTCACCTGAGTTTTCATCAAAAATAAGGCTGCTGCTTTTGTGATAAGAATATGATAAGTGTTTTACGTACACTTCAAAATTCGGGTGCTCATGATCGTCCATATGTTCGTGACCAAGGTCGATGGAGAAGCCGAAAGAATCCGGGTATTTTGCCTTCACGGTATTGCTTATTTTGTCTAAAGTTCCTTCCGTTCTCAGCTCGACCGGAGCTTTTGTTTTAATGGATGAAAAGTCCGGATACTGTGTACTTCCGCCCGAAAAAATGAAATAGAAGGCTGCCTGAACCGCAAAAAACGCATAAAATAATCCCGTTAATGAAAAGATTAATGCAAAAATAGAAGCATAGAAACCTAAGATATTGTGAAGGTCATAGTTCTTTCTTTTCCAGCTTTTTACATTCTGCCATTTGAAAGAGAGACGCTGTTTTCTGGCTGCTTTGTTTTTAGGCCACCAAAGAATAATCCCGGAAATCAGCATGATTACGAAGATAATCACGGGGATTCCGACTACGTAGGTTCCCCATTCCTGTTTCAAAAGGAAGCTCCAGTGGATCATTTTTACAATCTGGAAGAATCCGTTTTTCTCGTCGTATGTTTTTAAAACCTTTCCGTTATATGGATTGACGTAAGCTACTTTGTATATTGGAAATTCATCAAAATAATTCCAGCCTTTAGGGTCATGTTCGTACCAGTAAAAAAGATAAGACATTTTTTTATCGATGGGAATATTCACCCAATGAACAGGATATTTTTCCTTGACCTGCTCTACCACCGCTTTCTCCAAAACACGAATCGGAAGAACCTGTTTTTGCCCGATATTTTGTTCGTTGTGATAGATAACGTCTTTTCTTGTTACGTTTTCAATTTCATCTTTGAAAACATATAAAGCTCCGGTAATGGAGATAATGAAGATTAAAAATCCGATACCAAGACCCAGCCACAAATGCAGCTTTCCGATCCATTTCTTAAATGTGCTTGGTTTTTTCTTATGGTGATGTTTTTTCTTCATTTTCTTCCTTAAGTTCGGCAAAGGTAATGTTTTTTAATTTTTATTTAGAATATTTATAATTAACGAACGGTGAATTCGAAATATTATTCTGATTTTATTTCCTGAGAGTTGTGACCCTTGTCAAAGGTTTTAAACCTTGACAAGGGTTTGGAGAAATCCCTAGCCCCGATTGGAACGACATCCTTTTTGGTTGCGGGCGGAGCCCGTAACCAAAAAGATACAGCACTTCGGCAAGCTCAGCATAAACTCCAAGCGGGAAATAGCTTCTAATAATTAAAATTTATATTCAACCATGAAAGTTCCTCTCATTCCCAGGGAATTATTGAAATCGCTGTCTCTCGCAGCCCACCAGGCAATGGCCGGCTGATACATTGTATTGAAAAGATTTTCGATTCCTAAAGAAACTTTCCAGTTTTTGTTGACTTCATAGCTGGATTTAAAGTTGAAAACCGTGTATTCCGGAACTTCTCCTTCACCGTAAACATACAAACCGGTTTTTGTATTCGGATCGAACCGATCTTGTTTAAAGGCGTGGAGCATATCTAAACCAACTGACAATTTCTGAGTCGGTCTTGCCTGAATATATGCCAAAACTTTCGGCGCAGAAATTCTGCTGTTGTTGATCTTTGTTGAATAATCACCGTCGTCTTTTGGAGAGGTAATTCCTTCCATCCAGCTGTAGCTTCCTCCGAAATTAATCCATCTGGTCGGAGTGAAATGTACAAAACCTTCAACTCCATACACCACCTCAGGTGCTCTCTGGATCGTCAAAGCTCTGTCCGGACTTTGGATGAACGTTGCTCCTAATTTTGAAGTACTTACATAAGAAGTGATTTCATAATTGATCCATTTTGTGATCTGCCCTGTTGCTCCCAATTCATAATTATTAACGATAATGGGCTTGGTTTCCAGATTGTTGATGGTGTCAGACGTTGAGGTTCTCAGAATTCTCCCTAATTCATTGATGGAATAAGCCTGTGAAAAACTTCCGAAAAGGTTGATCATAGGGTTGATATTGTATCGAAGCCCAAGATTGGCAACTAGAGCATTATATTCCAGATCGCCGCCGGTTACAAAAATACTTTTCGTAAAAGTTCCGTCATTTTTAATAGTGGAAAGGGTGTTGAAATCTCCCACTTTCACTTTCATATTTTCGTATCTAAGTCCTCCTTTGATGGTTAATTTTTTTAATAAATCAATTTTAACCAACATAAAAGGGGCAATATTCGTCATGTCCATATCGGGAGTCCAGTAACGGCCGTCTTCCAGCTTCTGAACGGTCTGGTCATTCAAAAAATCAACTCCATAAATAACTTCTCCCTGAGAATTTTTAGCATTCCATAATTGGGTGTCGAGGTTTACCCTGGCTCCATATTTTTTAGAAATAATATTAGACTGGCCGCCATTCAGGAAAGTATCGCTATATCCGTAAACCGTACGGAAATCCTGTAAATATAAGTTGACATTTAATGCTGTTCCCTGCCACAGGTTTTTATTGTCATAGCTTACTTTGAAATTGTGGTTTCTCGGAGTTCCCTGCGGTGTGGTTTCAAGACCTTTTCCTTCTCCTTCTCCAATAGTTGGAATTAAGCCGTATTTTCCTGTTTTTAATCCTAAATTAAGATCAGATTTTGAAGCATAACCAATATAAGACGCTTCAATTCTTTGATTGTCATTAATATTATAGCCTAACTTCAACATTCCGTTATAGTTATTCATTTTGGCGGTGCTGTAGGTCGGACTTAAATTTACTCCGTCTGCATCTTTCATGTAACCCGTTCTTTCGTAGGCAAAAGATGCTACATAATCGAATTTTTTCGCAAAACTTCCGGAAAGAAGCTGACTAGCCCTGAACCCTAAAGTTCCACCATAAGGTTGCCCTGTAATGCCAACTTGAGAAATTCCTGAAATTTTTTTATCAGAATTGCTTTTTCTTGTAATATAATTAATAATACCTCCGTCTGCGCCATTACCGTAAATTGATGAAGCTCCTTTGATCACCTCGATTCTTTCAATGACAGAAGGATCAATCAATCTCAAATCTCTCGCACCGTTTCGAAGTGGAGTAGACTGTGGAATTCCGTCAATTAAAACCAAAACCTGGCGTCCTCTCAAGGTTTGTCCGGTATTTGAGGTTTGCCCGGAACTGGTAGCCAAACTCGGAACCGTGTATTGTAAAATACTTGTAATATCTGAATTGACCGTCAGTTGAGACTGGATCTGTTTTTCTCCAACAATGGTTACAGAACTTGGTATTTCTTTAATGTTTTCTTTTTTTCTTGAAGCTGTCATGACAACCTCGTCTACATTTTTGGTCTGCAGAGAATCTTTTTCCTGAGCAAATGTTGTGATTGCAGCCAATGTCACTACAGATAGTATTATTTTCTTCATTACAGTGTTTTAATTGCTTTTTTCTTCTTTTTTCCCAACCATACTAAAAATCCCGTTACGGGTAATGAGGTGCAGATCAATCCTGCGATGAACCAAATGATTTTACCGGCTAATCCGAAATAGGAACCGGTATGAATGTCATAATTGGCATTTGCATATTTTTCTGCATTGTTAAGTTCCTGATGAGGTTTATTCGACAATAATTTTCCTGAATATTTATCAAATACAATCTGGTTTCTTACAGCAAATTTTCCGTCTTCACCATAGACTGTGACAGGAATATTTTTTAATTCTTTTCCTTTTTTATTTTTTCCGTTTACCGGAATTTTGAAGCTTGAAGATCCGGCATATAATTTTCTTGTTTCCTGGGCGGTAAGATCAAAAACCGAAGTGTTTTTTACCAAAAGAGAATCCGGAGATTTGATTTCCTTTTCTTTGGGAAGTTCGAGCGAGCCGGATAATGCGACATTGAAAGCGTTTTTCACCCACGGATAAGCGAAGTAAATGCCTGATAAGCTTAATAATAAAGCAATAAATGAAGCATAAAATCCTAGAATATTGTGAAGATCATAGTTTTTTCGTTTCCATGTTTTCACATTTTTCCAGTTGAACCAGAAACGTCCTTTTTTTGATTTTTTTGGCCACCAAAGGATTATTCCCGTAATCAGCATAATGATGAACAAAACAACCGGAATTCCCACCACATATTTCCCCCAATCTGATTTTAATAATAAACTCCAGTGAATGGCTTTTAAAATAGGGAAGAGGTCATATTTTTCATTATAAATTCCTAAGATTTCCCCGGTGTATTGATTGACGTAAACAAGCTTATTGATTTTTACTTCATCAAAATAATTCCAAGCTTTTTTATCTTTTTCATAATAGAGAAATTCGTAGGATTTATTTTTATCTAAAGGAATTTCAACAGAGCTTATCGGGTATTTTTCATTAGTTTCCAAGGAAACTTTTTCACGAAGCACATCAATGGATAAAGGTTTTTCCGTAATCGATTCTTTCTTTACATACATCGATTCTTTACGCAAAATGCCCTGAATTTCATCTTTGAAAACATACATCGTTCCCGTTCCGGAAACAATGAAAACAATGATGCCAATGGACAGGCCAAACCACAAATGCAGTTTGGCAGACCATTTTTTTGTAAAAGAAGGTTTCTTTTTATAATGATGCTTCTTCTTCATGCTGAAAAGCTAAGCGTGGTTAGCTTTTAATTATTTAAAATTTATATCCTATCGAAAGTCTGAAGTTTCTTGGAGCTTCTGCCTGGTAATAATAGTAATTTCCGTAAGGTGAACCAGAGTAAAGGTATCTGTTGAATACATTAAAGACATTCAATCCCACTCTGAATTTTGTATTTTCCCAAGAAAGACCTGCATCGAATTTCACGTAATCTCCCAACTCTTTTTGGGTGCTTGTGCTTGCCCAAGACCAAGTACTTCTATCCGCAAGATAAGTTCCTCCGAATGAAAGCCCGAAACCTTCTAAAGTTCCTTCAGTGAATGTATAATTCAACCATCCATTTGCAGTATGCTTCGCATATCCGGGAACTCTCATTCCTACCGGATTGTTTACGGGATCATTGGATTCTGTTACTTTATTTTCTGTAAAAGCGTAATTGAAGATTGCATTAAAGCCTCTTGTAATTTCACCTTTTAAATCAAATTCAACTCCTTGAACTCTTGTTTTTCCGAGTAAAATTGAGAATTGTTCAATAGGGCTGTTGGTAGGATCTGCAACGGTAGCGTTATTTTTTATAATGTTATAAGCAGAAACTGTCGTATTCCATTTTCCTCCGAACCAATCTTTCTTTATACCAACTTCAAGATTATTTCCTGTAATCGGCTTTACAGTGCTTCCATCTCTGAAAATAGCTGCCTGTGGAACGAATGCCTGATCATACAAACCATAAACAGACATGTCATCATTAATGGAATAGCTAATACCAATACGTGGAGTTATTTTATCTGCTTCGGACTTCGTTCCGTAATTGTTTTCTTTCACGTTTGTATAACGAGCCGCAAGTGTAAGTCTTAATTTATCATCCAAAAATCCTAACTCATCTTGTAAGTATAATCCGGTATAATTTTGTTCAATTGTACTTCCGAGTCCAGCTCTTACAGAAAGAGGTTTGCTGGAATCAAACGCTACGAATGTATTGTTAGGACCATAGTAATTTCCAGTACCATTGATGTCGTAGTTGTTTGTATTTAAATTATACCAATAATTGTGATCGACGGGTAGTGTATAATTATCAGTTGCATTATATTTATCAAGGTTATATCCCTGAGACCAGTCTGCCATATATTTTTTGCTTCCTAAATCTAGTCCTGCTAAAATTTTATGACTTACAATTCCTGTTTTTGCATAACCATTCAAGAAAACCTGCCCGAATTTCATCGTGTTATCAGCTTCCCAATAATTTAAACGACGGATCATATAGTTTCCTTCGAACATGCTTGGCCAAAGATCACTTCCTAATGTATATTCATTCACATACGTTAATTGAGAAGTTAGCTTCCAGTTTTCGTTAAATTTATGTTGAAGATTGATGTTTACCGTATTGTTATCGACTTTAGTAGGATCGATTCCCGGATCTGTTTGTGTATAGCTTTGAGGTCTTGTAGCATATCCGTCAAAACTGAAAACATAAGCAGAACCAACTTCAGACATTTTTGCCTTTTGGTAAATATATTCAGCCGTTAAGGTGGTTTTATCAGAAAGATTTACTTTTAATGAAGGATTAATGATATATCTGTCATTGAATTCGTAGTCTCTGAAGCTGTTTTTGTTCTGAGCCATTAAATTTAATCTGAAAGCTACCTTATCAGTAATTTTCGTGTCAATATCAGTTTCTCCTCTGTACATATTGTAGCTTCCAAGAGTGACTCTGGCAGAACCGTTCAAAGATTGTCCTGTCGGTTTTTTAGTAACAATATTGTAGATACCGCTTGGCTCACCGTTAGACATTAAGAAACCTGATGGTCCTTTGATAAATTCGATGTGATCCACGAAAGACATATCTTCACTAAGAGGTCCCCAGTTTGATGTCACATTCACTCCGTTCATGAAAGCTGCCGCCCTGGAACCCCTCATGTTTACTCTGGTGTACATGTCTCCCCAGTGCTCCAATCTTTGTGCTCCGGCAACATTTCTTAGGACACCATCGCTCAATGTTGTTACCTGCTGATCTTCTAATGCTCTGTTTGTAATGATAGAAACGTTTTGAGGAATCTTAATCAATTCTTCATCCAAACGCATAGAAGAAGACCCTTCTTTCTCTACATATTTCTTGTAATATTTTCCATTTACAACAACTTCTTCAATATCATTTGATTTAATTGAATCTTTTTCCTGTGCAAACGATAACATAGAACCTAGCAAAGAAGCACAGACCAGTACATTTTTCATGAAATACAAATTTTCTGCAAATATATTGTTTTTAATTATTCTAAATAAATTTCAGAGTTGACATTTATCATAAAATTATTATACAATAAATAATAAAAAACCGCTCCAAGCAGTGTTGAAGCGGTTTTTAAGTATTTTAGAATTATTTTTTCTTAAGCAGGAATTTCTCCTTTGTACAAGAATGAAATAATTTCTTTGTTTAATTTGTCGATCATTTCACTGAATAAGTGGAAAGATTCTTGTTTGTAAATTACCAACGGATCTTTTTGCTCGTAAACAGCACCTTGAGATGATCTTCTTAAATCATCCATTTCACGAAGGTGAAGTTTCCAGTTTTCATCAATGATTGATAGGGTAATGTTCTTTTCAAAATCATTTATCAGGCTTTCACATTTTGTTTCGTAAGCTTCTTTAAGATCAGCTACGATGGTCATTGTTTTGTGACCGTCTGTGAAAGGAACCTGAATCATTTTAAACATAGACCCCTGATTCTGATATACATTCTCAATAATCGGGAACGATTTTTCTTTCAATAAGTTCAGCTTCATCTGATAATCTTCCTGAGCAGCCTTGAATAAAATATTCGTTAAATCCTGAACATTTTTATTTCCAAAATCACTTTCAGAAACAGGAGAACCCATTGTAAAATTCTTGATCACTTCGAATTCGAAGTCTTTGAAACTTCCGTTTGCTTTTCCTTTGGTAACGATAGAATTGGCAACATCGAAAATCATATTCGTAATATCATATTTCAGGTGATCTCCGAATAGAGCATTCTTTCTTCTCTTGTAGATTACGTCACGCTGTTTGTTCATTACGTCATCATACTCAAGAAGTCTTTTTCTGATCCCGAAGTTATTTTCTTCTACTTTTTTCTGAGCTCTTTCGATAGACTTGGTAATCATAGAATGCTGAATAACTTCACCTTCTTTATGACCCATTCTGTCCATCATTTTAGCGATTCTTTCCGAACCGAATAGACGCATCAGGTTGTCTTCAAGAGACACATAGAACTGAGAACTTCCCGGATCTCCCTGACGTCCTGCTCTACCTCTCAACTGTCTGTCTACACGTCTTGAATCGTGTCTTTCTGTACCGATAATTGCTAAACCGCCTGCTTCTTTTACTTCTTTCGTAAGCTTAATATCCGTACCACGACCTGCCATGTTGGTTGCGATTGTTACAACTCCCGGCTGTCCTGCTCCTGCAACGATTTCTGCTTCTTTCTTGTGAAGTTTCGCGTTAAGAACCTGGTGAGGAATTTTTCTTAGCTGAAGCGCCTTTGAAAGCAACTGAGAGATCTCAACAGAAGTTGTACCCACTAAGACTGGTCTTCTTGCTTCTGTTAATCTTTCGATTTCTTCAATTACGGCGTTATATTTTTCTCTGTTAGTTTTGAAAACTAAGTCTTGTCTGTCATGTCTTAAAATAGGACGGTTGGTAGGAATTACTACAACGTCTAGTTTGTAGATTTCCCAAAGCTCGCCTGCTTCCGTTTCTGCAGTACCTGTCATCCCCGCAAGCTTGTTGTACATACGGAAATAGTTCTGAAGCGTAATGGTTGCAAAAGTTTGGGTGGCAGCCTCAATTTTTACGTTTTCTTTCGCTTCAATTGCCTGGTGAAGACCGTCTGAATAACGTCTTCCTTCCATGATACGGCCTGTCTGCTCATCAACGATTTTTACTTCACCATCAATGACCACATATTCATCATCCTTTTCAAATAATGTATATGCTTTTAATAATTGGCTCATCGTGTGAACTCTTTCGGATTTTTCAGCAAAATCTGAGAAAAGTTTTTCTTTAGCTTCAAATTCTTCTTCTTTAGATAAATTTTTAGCTTCCAATTCTGCGATTTCTGTTCCGATATCCGGAAGAACGAAGAAGTTGGCATCAGAGTTTCCTTGAGACATGTATTCTACACCTTTGTCTGTAAGGTCTACCTGATTATTCTTTTCTTCGATTACGAAATAAAGGTCTTTATCTACAATCGGCATATCACGGTTGTTGTCCTGCATATATTGTGCTTCCACTTTCTGAAGCAATGCACGGTTTCCGCTTTCCGATAAGAATTTGATTAATTGTCTGTTTTTAGGAAG
The DNA here is from genome assembly GCF_900111495.1 of Chryseobacterium wanjuense. Lineage (NCBI taxonomy): Bacteria > Pseudomonadati > Bacteroidota > Flavobacteriia > Flavobacteriales > Weeksellaceae > Chryseobacterium > Chryseobacterium wanjuense. The sequence goes on from NZ_FOIU01000002.1 coordinate 774,601, forward strand.
ACCTCTGTAAGCCTGAAGCAATTTGAATCCTCCTTCTTTTGTATTTCCTGCAGCGATTAATTTTTTAGCTTCATTAAAGATTGCAGAAACAGTTTTTTTCTGAACTTCAACGATTCTGTCAATAGAAGGCTTAAGAACATCAAATTCCTGTCTGTCTCCCTGTGGAACCGGACCTGAAATAATCAATGGAGTTCTTGCATCATCTACCAATACGGAGTCTACCTCGTCGACGATGGCAAAGTTTAATTCTCTTTGTACCAGCTCCGAAGGTGAAGTTACCATGTTGTCTCTCAGATAATCGAAACCAAATTCGTTATTGGTACCGTAAGTAATATCTGAGTTGTATGCTTTTCTTCTTCCGTCTGAGTTCGGTTGGTGATTGTCGATACAGTCGATCGACATTCCGTGGAACTGATACAATGGTCCCATCCACGCCGAGTCCCTTTTTGCAAGGTAGTCGTTTACGGTTACCACGTGCACACCTCTTTCCGGAAGTGCATTTAAGAAAATAGGAAGGGTACCTACCAATGTTTTACCTTCACCGGTTGCCATCTCGGCAATTTTACCGCTGTGAAGAATAACCCCTCCGATGAACTGTACATCATAATGTACCATGTCCCAAAGTACAGGCGTTCCGGCAGCATCCCATGAGTTTTTCCAAACAGCTTGATCTCCCTGGATTTCTATAAAATCTTTGCCTGCAGCAGCCAATTGTCTGTCCCAATCGTTTGCTGTAACGCGGATTTCTCCGTTCTGCGCCCATCTTCTTGCTGTTTCTTTTACCAATGCAAAAGCTTCAGGAAGGATCTGGCTAAGAATTTTTTCTTCGATTTCGTATGATTCTTTCTTCAGAGACTCAATTTTTGAAAAAAGAGCTTCTTTTTCATCCACGTTGGTAGATGTTTTAATCTGCTCTTGAATCTGTTCTATTTGAGCTGTTATTTTGCTGGTTGCAGATTTGATATTTTCTTTAAACTCAGCAGTTTTTTCTCTTAAACCATCATCAGACAATTGCTGAATGGTAGGTTCAACAGCTTTGATTTTTGTTACAACTTTTTTTACTTCTTTTAGGTCCTGCGCTTTTTTGTCTCCCAAAAACCCTTTAAGAACTTTGTTTAAAAAACTCATAAATTTTTTACTTTATGCTTAAAGCGATATACTTTAAGCGTTTTATTAACACGCTTATTGCGTAAAAATTGATATTTAAAAAAGGGCAAAAAAGCTTTAAGCCTATTGCCTAAAGCTTATCGCTTTAATTAATATTCGTCTTCGTTCCAAAGGAAATCTTCATCCGTCGGGTAGTCGCTCCAAACTTCCTCAATAGATTCATAAATTTCTCCTTCGTCTTCGATTGCCTGAAGGTTTTCTACTACTTCCATAGGTGCACCAGTTCTGATTGCGTAATCGATAAGCTCTGCTTTTGTCATTGGCCAAGGTGCGTCACTTAAGTATGAAGCTAATTCTAATGTCCAGTACATAATTTTTCTAATTTTTTGCAAAAGTATAAAAATAGCTTATATTATATGCTTTTTTACACCTGATTTTCAATTCTTTTTATTAATTTTCGTTCATCGTACGTTATAGAAAGCCTTAGAGCAATGTCCTACAACTTACTTGATGTCATTTTCTCAAAAACCATTCCACAAATTTTTTTATGCCATTTTGGAAGTTTGTGTCAGGTTTGTAGCCAATTAATGTCTTAGCTTTTGTGATATCTGCATTGGTTTTCTGCACATCTCCCGGTTGCATTGGCAGATTTTTTCTGATGGCAGATTTTCCTAATGTATTTTCGATGGTAGAAAGCATTTCATTTAAAGTAATGACTTGGCTTTCTCCAAGATTGATGATTTCATAAACATCTGAATTATTTTCCAGATAAGTGATGGATTTTGTGATTCCGTCGATAATATCATCAATAAAAGTATAATCTCTGGCAGTAGTTCCGTCACCATAGAAAGGAATTTCCTGACTGTTTGAAATTAACTTCGTGAATTTATGAATCGCCAGATCAGGTCTTTGTCTTGGCCCATAAACCGTGAAAAACCTTAGCTGAATCATGTCAATTTTGTATAGATCATGGTAAACATGGCCTAAAATCTCACCACATTTTTTGGTTGCAGCGTATGGTGAAATGGGATTGTCGACATTATCGGTCTCTGCAAAAGGAATTTTTTCGTTGTTTCCATAAACGCTTGAAGAAGAAGCACAAACGAATTTTTTAATATTTAAATCTTTGCACAATTCCCAAAGATTCATTGTTCCGCGAACGTTGACTTCCTCGTATTCCAGAGGTCTTTCGATGGAAGGACGCACTCCGGCAAGGGCAGCCAAGTGAATAATTAAATCAATCTTATGATTTTTAAAAATTTCTTCAAGTCCTTTTTTATCCCTTATATCCTGATAATAAAGGGTGTAATTGTCTGATTTTGAAATAGAAATTAGTTTTTTAATATCATTTTCCTTATCAGAGAACTCAAAATCCGAATTTTCGCCAATTGACTCTAAAGTATTCTTGATTTTTATCTGATAACTATAGAAATCATCAAAATTGTCAATGTTTATGACAGAATGTCCTTTTTTTAATAATTGTTCTACCAAATGAGAACCAATAAATCCGCTTCCTCCTGTAACAAGATAATTCATCTGTGTCTTTTTATTAGTACAAAAATATAAATTTACTTCGTGAAAAATATAATCATTAAATTTACTTAAAAAAGTAACATAAAATTAATATGCAGTTTCAAGGGCAAATTTTAAAAATGACGAGCTTCAATGATGAGCCGATTCAATATTATCTTAACCTTTCCGGAGACCTTATTCACATGAATGAGCTGTTTGGAAAAGAATTAACTATAAAACATACGGGATTCCAATGCGTCAATTGTCAGCTAGACAAAACAATTTACCGAATGGGCTTCTGTAAAAGCTGTTTTTTTGAAAGTCCTTACGCAAGTGATACGATCATTCGTCCCGAGCTTTCTACAGCACATTTAGGAGTTGCAGAACGTGATCTGGAAGTGGAAAAGGAAATCCAGCTTCAGCCGCACACCGTTTATCTGGCTTATACAGGAGAGGTGAAAGTAGGAGTGACAAGAAATACACAGATCCCGACACGTTGGATCGACCAGGGAGCCACTTTTGCTTTGCCGATTGCCAGAACCGAAAACCGCTACGAAGCAGGAATGATAGAAGTTGCTTTAAAACAACACGTTCCGGATAAAACAAGCTGGAAAAAAATGCTTCAGGATGACCTGGAAGATGATATTGATCTGGCAGATTTTCAGCAAAAAATAAAAGAATATTTTCCCGAAGATTTCCAGAAATTCTACAGTGAAGGCGAAAATCTATGGAGATTTGATTATCCGTTTGAAAAGCCACAAAAAGTAAGTTCTTTTACTTTGGATAAAAAACCGGAGTTTACGGGAAGGCTTACAGGGATTAAAGGCCAGTATTTAGGCTTCGAGGGAGGAGATTTTATGAATGTAAGAGGACATGAGGGGTATGTAATTGAGCTGAATGTAAAAAATTAATCCTATATTTAATGTTAATTAAAACAATTGGCATTAATGAAAAAATGGGTAAAAAAAATATTGATCGGTTTTGGAGTTTTGCTGCTGATTGTTTTAGTGGCAAACTTCGGACTCAATATTTGGCTTAAAACCCAACTTCCCAACTATATCAAAAATAATACAGACTACAAAGTTTCCTACAAACTGCTGGAAGTAGATCTTATGTCCGGTAATATCCTATCGACAGGGGTTTCCGTAAACAGCAAAAATCCGCAGAATACCAATGTTATAGGGCTTCAGGGGACAATTGATACTTTAAAAGTCAGCCGTTTTGGAATTTATGATGCGATTTTTAACAAACAAATCAACTCGTCAGATTTATTATTATCAAAACCTAATCTGAATATCGTTCTGACCAAGCCTGTCGATGTAAAAACAGGTAAAAAACGAAACCCTTTTTTGTTTGAAAATATCAGGATCAACAGTGGAAATATCAGCATTTTCAGGCATACAAAACAGAAATTTCTGTCGGTTCAGGATCTGAATTTATTTGTTGAAAATCTCCAGATGACGGAAGAATCTGTGGAGAATAAATTACCCGTTGTTTTTGATAAATATGACATCAGAGGGAAGAATTTTTTCGTGCGACCTGATAATATTTACGCCTTAAAAATCAATAAAATAGAAACTTCAAACGGACAAATGTCAATTGAAAATTTTCAATTGATTCCTTTACTGAATATCGATCAGTTAAAAAGATTTTATCCTAAAAGAACAAAACTTTATCAGTTCAATATTCCAAAAATGGAATTTAAGGATGTTGTTCTGAAAAAAAATATAGTTTCTCTTGCCAATGCAGAATTTGAACAGCCTTATCTTATGGTTTATAACACAGATGCGGTTCCTGTAAAAGTAAAAAAGCCGTCTGATTTTGAGCTTAATCTTGAAGATGTAAAACTGAGTAATGCCACCGTTCAGATCATAAAACCGGACGGAAACAAGCTTTTATATGCGAGAAGGCTGAATCTTGCTGTTAATCAATTAAAATTTAATAAAGAAACCCGAGAGGAAGTTATTCCGGTGGGGTACAAAAGCTTTCAGTTTTCCGGAAAAGATATTTTGTATTCTAATCATCAGAATTATAATATCGAAAACTTTGCACTGAATCAGAAAAGTGGAGAATTTAGAAATCTTTCTGTGACTCCCAATACGGCAAATCCCGGAAGAAGAAGCATGAATCTGAAGGCAAATCTGGTTGCTTTTAATATCAATACATTTGAATTTATCGACAGAAAGCTGAATCTTGATATCAAAGATGTCTTGGTAGATCAGGTAAATGGAACAATTAAAGTTGGACCTCCCAGACCAAAAAAAATACCGAAAGAAAATAAAGTTGAACAAATTCTCGTGCGGAAAGTCACACTTAAAAATTCTAATCTTACCTATGATAAAGAAAGTGAGCCATTGGTTTTTAATGAGTTGAATGCAACGATAAATGAAATTGAATACAAATCAAAATCGGACAATCACGGCCATACGCTCAAAGTGAAAGATTATTTTCTCACGACCAAAAATTTTGTGTACAAAACCAGGCTTTATAATCTGGGTGTCGGACTTTTAAAATTAAATAAAAATAAAGTCCAGATCAATAATTTTACGGTAAAACCTCTCGTTTCGAGAGCGCAGTTTATCAAAATGATACCTGTTGAACAAGATTTGTATGACATCAAGGCTGGGCAGATTACGGCTGATGGAAATTGGGATCTTTTTTCTCAGAATAAATTCATTAATGCTTCGAATGTTACGATTCAATCTGCGGATGCCAATATTTTCAGGAGTAAGATCCCGAAAGATGATCCAAAGGAAAAGCCTTTGTATTCCAGAATGTTGCGATCTATTAAAATTCCGATGATCATCAATAACCTGGATCTGAAAAACTCGATTTTGGTCTACGAAGAAGATACTCCGGAAAGTGTAGGTCCGGGAAAACTGACATTCAGTAATTTTAATATGAATGTTAAAAATTTAAACTCAGCAAAAACAAAAGGAAAACCTACTAAAGTTGACATAAAGATAAACTGCTCGTTCATGAATCTCGCTCCGTTGTCTGTAAACTGGGGCTTTGATGTAGCCGATCAGCGGGATATTTTTACAATTTCCGGAAGAACGCTGAATCTTCCTGCACAAGGCATCAATCCGTTTATCCGTCCGTATCTTCATGTAACGGCAACGGGAACAATTCAGGAGATGCTTTTTAATTTCACAGGAAATCCGAGAGGGCTGCACGGAAGATTTAACCTTAAACATAAAGATCTGAAAGTTGCCATTTTAGACAAAAATAATCAGGAAAAGAAGGGCTTTCTTACAGCAATTGCTAATCTTGTCGTGAGATCGGATTCGGGCAAACTTCCTCAGGATGTGATCATTGAAGAGGTGGAAAGAGATCCTACGAAGTCATTCTTTAATTTGTTTTGGAGAGGAATTGAACAGGGATTGAAGAAAACTTTAATCGGAATAAACATCGATAAAGCAAAGAAAACCGTTGAAAATACAAAGTCTTCCATAAAAGAGATGAAGCAGTCTGTAAAGGATTTGAAACAGGAGATCAAAGGTTCGGATGCCAAAAAAGAAGAACCGCAGCCTGTAGAAGAAAAACCGAAAAGAGGGTTTCTGAAAGGTATTTTTAAGAAAAAAGAAAGACCTGAAACAGAGTAATTTCAGGTCTTTTATATATTAATCAAAATCAAATTCATCGCTTTCCAGAATAGGGATTTCACGTAAAAAATTGTCAAATTCTTTAGGATAATTGCTTTCTGCGCCGTAAGAATCGATCACCATTCCCATATTTCCGGCATCGTCTTTCACCACGTACAAAACAGCATTGTCATCTGAACTGCTTGCTCCTTCAAAACGATAGGTTTTCAGGATGGTCAATTCATTCGGCAGGTAATTTTTTTCAGAATTTTCCAGTTTCACTTCGCAGTTGTCATTCATTCTGAACTCTCTGTGGATGCCTCTTTCTGCTAATCTGCTCATAACCTGACTAAGCGTCGTCATTTTATCGATATTTCCTGTACTTTCCATAATAATATTTTTCTTCTAAAATACAATAATTAAACCATTGATATCAAATATATGGTATATTAATGAATAATTTTTGTAATGAAATTCTGATGAATGTTAACAAAATTTATAATTCAGTAAATTGGCTTGGGTATACTTTTTGCAATAAACATTGTAATAAATCGGACAAAATATGAAAAAAGAAGTCGGAGTATTACTGGCAGGGGGAGTTGGTCTTTTGGCAGTATTAAGTATTATCGGGATTAAAAAAATATTACACAAAAAAGGCAAAAAATATAGTGATACCTATTCAGATTATCACAGACACTTTGATGGAAAAAACCACGACGACGAATATCACGGAGTGGAATTTTACGCGCTGAAGTAGTAAAAAAATATATTTAATTATGTTTAAATCCAACGCTTTTGAAAGTGTTGGATTTTTTTGTGGAAAACTTTAGTGTTAAAACTCATTATTTTAGAAAAATTCCAATCTAATTTTACATTTGCAATGCAGAACGAAAATATCATAAAAGGTCAGGGAGCTCAGCGAAATGTTATCAACCGTTTCGACCGCTATACCTATGAACCGGAAGATGAAGATTTCGAAACTGTAAAAACGTCTTTCACAGAAGTATTTCCGAAAACGATTGTAAATCAGGTGAAAAGCGAAGATCTTCCGATGGAATATTCTATGAATCCTTATCAGGGGTGTGAACATGGATGCTCGTATTGTTTTGCCAGACCGACCCATGAATATTGGGGATACAGCGCCGGAATTGATTTTGAAAGAAAGATCATGGTAAAGAAAAATGCCCCGGAATTATTGGAAAAATTTTTCCAGAAAAGAGGCTACAAACCGGCTCCGATTTTACTTTCAGGAAACACCGATTGCTATCAGCCTGCAGAAAGGCAATTTGAGATTACAAGAAAGATGCTGCAGGTCTGTCTAGATTACCGGCATCCTGTCAATGTACTTACAAAAAACGCTTTGGTATTGCGGGATTTGGATATTTTAAAACCGATGGCAGAACAGAATTTGGTTTCCGTTTCTTTGAGTATTCCGACAATTAATGAAGATTTGCGTAGGAAAATGGAACCGCGGACAAGCTCAGCAAAAAACAAATTGAAGGCTGTTGAAATTCTGTCTGAGAATAAAATTCCTGTGAATGTCATGATTGCCCCAATCATTCCCGGGCTGAACAGCGATGAACCTTTAACCATTTTAAAAGCCATTTCTGAAGCCGGAGCCCAAAGTTTCGGATATACTTTGGTAAGGTTAAATGATACGGTGGAACCTGTTTTTGTCAATTGGATTGAACATGCTTTTCCTGACCGTGCGCAAAAAGTGTTGAACTTAATTCGTTCCATGCGTGGCGGAAAATTGAGTGAAAAAAGATATTTCAACCGACAGAAAGGAGAAGGGAATATTGCAGAAATGATTCACAATACTTTTAAAATAGGAAGAAAAAAATTCTTTGATGGCAAAGAATTTCCGAAACTTTCTACAGCTAATTTTACCGGAAGTAAAGATCAACAGCTGAGGTTGTTTGATTAATTTTTGACTTAAATTATTAGAATACAGGTTCTTAGATTGCTTCGCGCTCAGGGTGACACTGAAAAATCACAGTTTATTTTAACAGTTAGTCGTTAGAGTTGTCATTCTGAGCCCGAAGCAGTCGAAGGATTTAATAAAATTTATACAAAAGATTTAGGATAAATAAAAAAACCGCTCCAAAAGGAACGGTTTAATCTTTATAAGTGTATTGAATTTCAATTACATGGTGTCATCCGGACATTTGAAATCGTCGCTGCAAGCTGCACAAATTACCATGCCGTTGCAAGCATACATACAAAATTCAGGTTCTGGAAGTTTAATTCCTCCTGCACCGGAAATACTTTTTAATTGGCCTTTACTTAGTTTTTTTAAATTTTTCATATTGTTTTAATTAAAAATTTGATAGTAAAGTAAAGATAATCAAAAAAATATTAACTCAAACAACTGTGGTATATTTTTATAATTATTTTTTGATCAGTCCCAATTCGATTAATCTTTCATGTAAAAATTCTCCTGCAGTTGTGTCTTCGTACAATTTTGGATTGTTTTCATCGACGCAGTTTTCAAGAGCATTTAAAGACATTGAGCTTACTGGATGCATAAAGAAAGGAATCGAATATCTTGAAGTTCCCCACAATTCTCTTGGCGGATTTACCACTCTGTGAATCGTAGATTTCAATTTGTTGTTGGTATGTCTTGATAGCATATCTCCAACGTTGATCATCAGTTCGTCCGGTTCTGCAATCGCATCGATCCAGTCTCCTTTATGATTTTGAACTTGAAGACCTTTCCCCTGAGAACCCATCAAAAGGGTAATCAAATTAATATCTCCATGTGCTGCAGCTCTTACCGCATCATTCGGTTCTTCTGTAATTGGCGGGTAATGAATAGGTCTTAAAATAGAGTTTCCTTCAGCAATTTTATCATCAAAATAAAATTCATCAAGACCAAGATACAAAGCCAAAGCTCTCAGAACATACTGCCCTGTTTTTTCCAACATTTGATAAGCTTCTTTACCTACCTCGTTGAATTTTGGAAGTTCTTCAACGATCACATTATCAGGATACTCATTTTTGTATTTTGAATCATCAGACACATATTGCCCGAAGTGCCAAAATTCTTTCAAGTCTCCTTTTTTGAAGCCTTTTGCAGTCTCCTTGCCGAATCCTACATAGCCTCTCTGTCCGCCAATTCCCGGAATTTCGTACTTCTGTTTTGTTTCCGTTGGCAATTCAAAAAAGTTTTTTACTTCTTCATACAATTCATCCACCAATTTGTCATCAAGAAAATGGCCTTTTAAGGCAACAAAACCAATTTCTTCATAAGCTTTTCCGATTTCATTTACAAATTTCTGTTTGCGTTCCGGGTCGCCCGAAAGGAAATCACGCAGGTCTACACTAGGTATTTTATCCATTTTTAGAAATTTAACGAATGCTAATTTACATTTTTTAAATTAAAATCTATTTCGTGTTAAGCTTTTATAAATTAAATTTGTCGTATGAAAAAATATTCTTCTAAGAGAAGTATTCAAATACTTGCACACCTTCTTCAGCAGTACGGAATTTCAGATATTATTATTTCACCGGGATCAAGAAATGCTCCTTTGGCGATGCATTTTGCAGAGATGCCGGGAACTTTCCATTCTTTTAGCATTGTTGATGAAAGAAGTGCAGCTTTTGTCGGACTGGGAATGGCGATGAGCGAGAAAAAACCGGTTGCGATTACCTGTACAAGTGGTTCAGCGGCGGTGAATTATTATCCTGCGATCACGGAAGCCTTCTATTCGAATATTCCTCTTTTGGTGTTAACTGCCGATCGACCAACAGATTATGTTGATATTTTTGACGGACAGACAATCAGACAGAATAATCTTTTTCATCAGCATTCTTATGGTGATTTTCAGCTTTTGGAAGACAGCAAGGAAAATGCAGAAGACATTAATTTTGACATTATTAAAAAAGCAATCGAGCTTTGTATTGAAAAACAAGGTCCGGTTCATATCAATATTCCGTTGGAAGAGCCTCTGTATGAATTAGTTTCAGAGCTTCCGACTTTCCCGACGGTGGAAAAAACCATTAAGCATAAAGAATACGAAATCCCGTCAAACCTTGTTGCCGACTGGAATACTTCACAACGAATCATGATTCTTGTCGGAACAAAAGATTACAGCCCGGAACTTGAAAATCAATTAACACAATTGGTTAAAAATCATTCTGTTGTGGTTTTAAGTGAAGCGAATTCAAACTTATATCACGAAAAATTCTTCAGACATATCGACCGATATGTTTTCAACTTTACAGAAGAAGATTATAAGACCTATGCACCTGATTTACTGATTACTGTAGGACAAAATGTAGTGTCTAAAAAAGTAAAACAGTTTTTAAGAAAAGCGAGACCAAAACAGCATTGGCATCTGGATGAAGTCTGGCAGCCGGATACTTATTTTGTATTAACGGAGAAAATCGAAGTCAAGCCAGAAGTTTTCTTTTCTAAATTGTTAAAATTCATCAATTTAGAGCCAAAACCATACTTCAATCTTTGGGATGTTTTAAGGGATAAAAAAGATGCAAAACATGAGCAGTTTTTAAATACGGTAGAATTTTCAGATTTTTATTTTTTCAATAGAACCTCAGAATCTATTCCGGAAAATTATAATGTTCATTTTAGCAACAGTTCAGCGATCCGATATGCTCAGCTATTTGATTATGGAAAGCGCAGAATCTACTGCAACAGAGGAACAAGCGGAATCGACGGGTCAACTTCCACAGTAATGGGGTTTGCCATTAAAAATGCCAATCCGACTTTGTTGATTACAGGTGATTTAAGTTTCTTCTACGATATCAATGGTCTTTGGAATCAATACATTCCACCGTTTGTGAGAATTATGATCTTTAATAACGGGGAAGGAAATATTTTCAAAATTATTCCCGGACCGGGAAATGCCAATCCGAATACGCTGGACGAATTTATTGCAACTAAACATCACAAAACGGCAGAGCATTTGGCAAAACACTTCGGATTCTCTTACACCAAAGTAGATGAAGAGGCGACACTGGACAGAGTTTTAGAAAATTTCTTTAAACCGGATTCTCAACCTAAAATATTGGAAGTCAATACATACGGAAAGAATAGTGCAGATGTGCAAAAGGCTTATTTCAACTTTTTAAAAGAAAATTAAAGGTCTAAATATTCTTCGTTTCCGGGCAGATTTATAATTCTGTCAATCGGATAAATAAAGTTTTCGTCAAAATCATTTAAAGCGTTAATGATTTGAAAATGAGAGAATTGTTTTATGTTTTGTAAGGTAACCTCAGTTTCTTTTATTTCTTTGTGCTTTAAAAGATTTTGTCTCTGAACTCCATTCAGAAGGTAAGTGGTCGGTGTGAACCAGTCTTTCCCTTTCAGGAATAAAAGATTGGAAAAAGAGGTATCTGTAATGTGATTGTTTTTAACGATAATAATTTCCTCAGCTTTAGATTTCATCTTCATTTTTTCCAGTTCCTTACGATCTTCAAACTTGAAGGAATAGTCGAAGCTGTTGTTTTCAACTAATTGAAAATCATCAATTTCCGGAATGGCATAAGGAATCATCTGTGTTCGGACTTTTTTATCCAGATCGTAGACAACCCTCAGTTTGTACAGACCATCTTCATCATGCTCAAGATGTTTGTAGACTTTAGCAAGATCGATCGACCCTTCTTTCCCAAAATGGGCGAAAGTCTGATCTACACGCTTCTGGTGATATTCTAACAAGAAAATTTTCTGGTCTTCTACTTTAATGCTTTCAATAAATTGGGACATAGATTTTGTTTTTCATTTCCTGATACTCGTCTTCTAATTTGCTCATGTGGGTGATTCCGCCGCCGCTTTTGAAATAAAGTGTATCGCCTTCTTTTTCAATAAAACGGATCATCACGCAGCTGTCGAGATTTTCACCGTCAAACCAACCGCAGACTCCGGTATAATATCCTCTTGGGAAGCCTTCTGCTTCGAGAATTATTTCCAGTGTTTTTGGCTTCGGGGCTCCTAAAATAGAACCGGCAGGAAGCAGTTTTTTCATAATACTTCCCACTTTTCCGTCAAATTCAGGCTTCAAAACTCCTGAAATTTCAGAACTCATGGCATACAAATCTTTTTGCTGTGTTTTGATGAAATCGATATGTTGAAATTTATCAACCCTCACGTCATCTGCCACCATGCTGAGATCATTTCGGAGCAAATCTACCACGGTATAATGCTCGGCTTTCTCTTTTTTGTCGTTCTTCAAAATTTCTGCGGCATTTTCCAAAGAGGCGTCGATTGTACCTTTCATAGGATATGTCAGAATTTTTCCGTCGATGATCTTTACAAAAGTTTCAGGAGAAAAAAATACAAAAAAATCTTTATAAAAAACTTTATATTTTGCACTTGAATGATAAAAAATTTCTTCAAGCGTTAAATTTGTTTCGATTTTTGTTTTTCTAGTATAATTTACCAGATATGAATTTCCTAAGCGAATATTTTTCTGAACAATATCAAAGCCTGATTTAAAGCTTTCCAAAGTTTCCGGATAAGATTTCCATTCGATTTTTTTGTTTAAATCGTGTTGGGTTTTTGTGTTTGAAAAGTATTGAAAATCAATTAATAAGCCTGATTTTTCCAATTCATTTTCTTTAAAAACTTCCACATTCCCGGCAAGGAAATCGATAATAAAAAAATAGGGAACCTTCTGAAGTGAAAGTTCGTCCATCTCCATAAATTTTTGATGATTTATTGAAAACATTCCACAAAAGTACTTATTGATGATTACTTTTGCACAAAATTTTTTTGATGCAGAACAAATATCCACAGAAACCGGGACTAGATTTTATACTGAAGCAGGCATTTTTCTATTGGAACAAGACATTAATTTTTCAGTTGATGTTTTCCATCGTATATTTTGGAATCCTTTTAACGGTATTCTTTTTCTGTGATGCAAAATACGGAATCATGAGCCAGTATGTGGAAACGGCAAAATATGCAAAAGACGGGATCCAGGTTTACACGGCGGAAATTCAAAAAATGCTGGCAACGGAATCGTTTCAGAGTTTTTCTTTGTGGATGGTGGGAGCTACAATTTTTTTATATCCCCTGAATCTTGGTTTTTATCAGATTTACAGAAAATTTGATTTGGGTGAGAAACCTGCACTTGGTGATCTGTTTGTGGGATACAACGGAATTAATTTTTTTAAATATATCGGGTATTATATTTTCTGGTATTTTGTTTTTGCCTATACTTTTCAGACTATTATTCTCGGGGTCGTATGGGTTTGTATTACCGTATTTGTTGCGCCACTGATGTTTTTTATGGATAAAAGAATCTTTGAAGCTATTACTTTGAACTTTAAAGCTTTGAAAATGTATTTCATTGAAATTTTTGTTTGTGTGATTGTGGCTATTTTCTTTAAATATATTGGGTTTGCTTTATTTTTCATTGGCGGTCTGTTCACTTTTCCTTTTTGGAATGCGATGATTTATTCCCTGTATAAAACTATTTTTTCAGAGAAACGTTAAATTTCGGCAGGGTTTAATGTTTTCTTACTGAAAAAAAGTTAAATTTGGTAGAACAACATTAAAAAAATAGCACCATGTCAGAATTTAATGAATTTGACCAACAAGGTTCCGTACCTGAAAGAAATACGGGATCTATTATTTCTCATGCCTTCGAAATGTACAAAGGCGTTTTCCTGTATGCATTTGTAGCGATGATTATTTACCTAATTGGCGGATTTGTAATACAGGCTTTAACCGGTTTTAATTCCGCGGGATTCGCAGATGATATCAAAAGTAACGGCGGAGATTTTTCAGATTTCAATATCTGGGCGGCTCCCGGATTTACGTCATATATTTCTTTGTCGTGGCTTTTAGGGCTTTTACTGGCTCCGTTGTATGTAGGGTTGATCTTTATGGTGAATAAATACAACACGAAAAACCCGATTGAATTTTCTGATCTGTTTATTGGATATCGTCAGAATTTTGTTAATATTTTGATTTATAGTATTATTTCAGGGATTATTACTTCTGTAGCAGCATTTTTCTGTGTAATTCCGGTATTTTTTGTGTATCCTTTACTGATGTTGGGCTACCCGATCTTACTTTTCGAAAATGCGACGGCCATGGATGCTTTAGGAAAAACTTTTAATATTGCTAAAGAAAATTACGGAACATTTTTAGGAACGACAGTTTTAGGAATTTTAATTTCTTTTGCGGGAGTTATCCTGTGCGGATTTGGGATCATTCTTACGGCTCCGTTTATCATGGTCGTGATGTATTCTCTATATTGTGCCTTCCTGGGAAAACCAAGACAAATAACGTTTAACAAATAATGAATAAAGATCAGCAAATAAGCAGTGTTAAAATAAAGCAGGTATTTTTACTTGTTATTATCCTGGTGTTGACGGGCTTAATCTGTTTTAATCTTGCACTTTTTATACCATCCGTTTTAGGAGCAATCACAATCTATGTCGTTTGCCGGAAGTATAATTTTTATCTGCAGGAAGAAAAGAAATGGAAACCATGGGCTTCGTCACTCTTATTAATGCTTGCGAGTTTGATTATCATTATTCTTCCGATTTATTTTATCGGAGATCTTTTAATTGAAAAACTGGGAAACGCACAGGTTTATATGACCAAATTCAATGTGTTTCTGGAAAAAATACATTCTTATATTTATTCTAAAACAGGGTTTGATATTTTGAGTCAGGAAAACATGACCAAGTTAAAGAATTCTGTAGGACAGGTCTCAACAAAGGCACTTAGCAGTACTTTTAATACACTTACTGTAATTATTTCCATGTATTTTATTCTCTATTTTATGCTGGAAAAGCCACGATTTTTTGAAAGAATCTTGGTATCCTCCGCGCCTTTAAAAAGAGCCAATGTTTCTTTGATCGGAGAGAAAATGAGAAAATTAATAATGGCCAATGCGATCGGAATTCCCGTTGTCGCTTTGGGACAAGGTCTTGTCGCTTTGATAGGATATTTTATTTTTGGCGCACCAAGCCCGGTTCTACTGTTTGCGTTAACGGCGGCCGCATCTATGATTCCTGTCGTAGGATCAGCGCTTGTGTATGCTCCTGTTTGCATTTATATGATTGCGGAAGGTGATACAGGACATGGTCTCGGACTGGCGGCTTATTGTATATTTGTAGTGGGATTAACGGATAATCTTCTACGTTTTACCCTTCTTAAAAAACTGGAAGACGTACATCCTTTAAATACTGTTTTCGGGATTATTATGGGAATGAATTTATTCGGCTTTATGGGGCTTATTTTTGGTCCGATTCTGATTTCTCTTACACTTCTTTTGATTCAGGTCTACAGAAATGAATTTGCCGATGATGATACTCCACCCGAACTGAAATTACCGGACAGTGATGGTGATTTGGAACAAAAAATTGATTTAATAGTATAAAATGGAAGACGGAATAAACCCAGAAATATTAAAAGAAATCTGTGTTGTAAAAATGCCTTTCGGGAAGTATGAAGGGACTGTACTGGCAGATCTTCCGATAAGTTACCTGGAATGGTTTTACCGAAAAGGGATGCCAAAAGGGAAATTGGGAATGCAGTTATCAACGATTTACGAAATAAAATTAAATGGATTGATGGATCTGCTAATTCCGATTCGGGGAGGGGTCGTAAATTATGAAAAGCCCAAAACAAAGATTTACAAATTTTAGTATAACATTTCGGCGGCCTTGTCAAAGACAAGGCCGCCGAAATTATTTTAATCTTTAATTTTAAATAAAAAAACTAACCAACTCAAAATTTTAACCATGAAAAACTTAATGATTCCAAGGCTTTACTGTCCTTTTGATTCTGAAATCAATCCACATGTGGAAGCTTTAAAAAAAAGTTCGGATCAATGGGTAATTAATTTTGAACTTTTCTCTAAAGAAGGCATAGTGAAATACCATAGTGATAATTATAGTTATTTTACGGCAAGATTTTACCCCAGAACAGATTATCATCGGTTATCGGTAGCGAATGATTTAATTACTCTTTTATTTATGGTTGATGATCTTATTGATAGTCCTTTTATTCAATCGAGGTTGGAGAAAGAGACCGCTTTAAGGAAATTTATTGAAAGGTTTTTAGTAATTATTAAACAGAAAGAAGAGCCAGGTTTCATAGATGAAAACCCGATTTTTTCAGCTTTAAAAGATGTTTGGACACGGCTTACAGCAATAGCGGATGCGGCATGGCTGGCTTCATTTGTTAAAGAAATCGAACGTGTCTTTGCTGCAGCTGTTCTGGAGTATCAAAATTCGGAAAGCAAAAAATTGCCAACAACAGAAACTTATCTGGAAAAAAGAAGATATATGGGAGCCGCCAATATCACACTTTCTCTCATTCAGCCAATTGAAAAGGTTTATTTACCTGACTTTGTTACATTGAATGACAAGGTTCAGGAGCTTGAGAAAGCTGCATGTAACGCTATTTGTATTTCGAACGACCTTTTTTCGTTAAGTAAAGAACAAATGTTGGGTGATGAACATAATCTTCCTTCAATAATAAAAAACGAAAAAAATATTACTTTGGAAGAAGCTATTTTGCTTACAGCTGAAATTCATGATGCAGAAGTGAAAAAGTTTATAGCACTATCCGACGAACTTCCATTTTTCGATGAGGAAATCAATAGTAAATTAAAATATTATGTCAATATTTTAGAGCTTCAAATGGCAGGAAACTTTGTCTGGAGCGAATTTGAAACTGAACGTTATCTATTTGTTTATAGTGATGATTATAAAAGAATTAAAATAGAAAATTAAAGCAAATAAAAATTGCAATCTATTTTAGGTAGACTGCAATTGTATTTTTAGAATTTTCTATGCATCAAGCTTTTCTGGAATACCATTCCAAAGCATTTTGATAAAAAATATGATCTAATTCATTGGTAGAGAAATTGTCGGTAATTAGCTGCACATCCTTTTCTGAGAAAGGAATTTTCGCGCGTGTTGATGGTAAATCCGTCCCGAACATCAATGCTTTCGGATTGATCTCATAAATCTTTTTCATCACAGGAATCGGATTAAAATCAATTCTTCCAAATCCGGTTGCCTTTACCTTTATCCCTTTTTCTACCCAGAAATATAGGTCTTCAAGCCCGTTCTCCGAGAGGCCTAGATGATCAATCGAAAATTTAGGAATATTCTGTAAAACAGATTTTAAGTCTTTTAAATCGTTACTGTCAATATACAGCTCGGTATGCCATCCAAATTTATCAAAAAGAATGTTGGAAAGCTTTTCTATATGCTCTATTTTTTCAGAGCCGCCTCTTTTAACATTAAAACGAACAGCAACGACATTCGCATCGTTCAGTACTTCGAGTTCCTTGTCTGTAATGCTGGCCGGAATGTTTGCAACGCCGAAAAAATTATTTCCTAATGTTTTAAGAGCATCCATCAAATATTCCTGGTCAAAAGCCTGGAAAGAGCCTGAAACAACCGCTCCTCCTTGAATATTATATTTTTTGGTAGTGTTGATGTAATCTTCAACTGTAAACTCAGGAGGAAGATAACCGTTGTTCTCTACAAGAGGGAATTTCGGATTGATAATGTGGAAATGGGAATCAAATATTTTCATTATTTATGTTTAAAACCCAAATATACAATTTCCGAAATATTTCCTGAAATTTTTTTAAACTTTAAACTATTTAGGTTCCCAAAGCTCAATTTTATTTCCTTCAAGATCAAGGATGTGAATGAATTTTCCGAAATCATATTCTGCAATTTCGTCTAAAATTTCAACACCTTCTTTTTTTAATTCTGTTACTAAGGCTTCCAGGTCTGCAACGGTATAATTAATCATAAACTCCCTTGTAGAAGGCTCAAAATATTTTGTCGTTTCAGGAGACGGGCTCCACGTCAGAGAACCTTTCGGGCTAGATTCTGCCATTTCTTTCCAGTCGAAAGTGGCTCCGTATTCATTGACGTCAATGCCAAGATGTGTTTTATACCATTCTTTTAATGCTTTCGGATCTGCACATTTGAAGAAAATTCCTCCGATTCCTGTTACTCTTTTCATTTTAGTTTTTATTGAATTAATATTAAATAGTGAGGCTTCTGCGGCCTCGTCGAAGACGAGGCCGCAGAAGCCCTAGAATTATCCTTTTAAAGCAGAAATTTCATCCCTCAATTTTGCAGCTTTTATAAAATCGAGATTCTTTGCAGCGGCTTCCATTTCCTTTTGCTTTTGGGCAATTACTTTTTCGATATCCTCACTGGAGTAATTGGCTTTTGCCTCGGCAACTTTTTGTAAAATTTCCTTCTGGGTATATTTTTCATCAGGGAAATCTTTGGTTCTTCCGACCAGACTTTCAGAAATTTTTTTATTTAAAGCCTGAGGAACTTTTCCATGTTCTTCGTTGTATTTTATCTGTTTGGCGCGACGATATTCTGTTTCATCGAGGGTTGCCTGCATCGATTTTGTGATTCTATCGGCATACATGATGGCTTTTCCGTTAATGTTTCTTGCCGCACGACCAACCGTCTGAATCATTGATCTTCTGCTTCTTAGCATCCCTTCCTTATCGGCGTCGAGAATGGCAACCAAAGAAACTTCCGGTAAATCCAATCCCTCTCTTAATAAGTTGACACCAATTAAAACATCAAAAAGACCGAGACGCAAATCCTGCATGATCTGAATACGTTCCAGTGTTTCTACATCCGAATGGATATATCTTGTTCTGATCCCGAATTTTGTGAAATATTTTGTAAGCTCTTCCGCCATTTTTTTTGTCAGGGTCGTGACCAAAACCCTTTCATCTGCATCAGATCTTTTGTGAATTTCTTCCATTAAATCATCAATCTGATTCAAAGTCGGTCTTATCTCGATAACCGGATCCAGAAGCCCGGTTGGACGAATGATCTGTTCAATATAACTTCCGCCCGTTTTCTCCATTTCGTAATCGGCAGGTGTTGCAGAAACATAAATTACCTGATTCTGCATGGCTTCAAATTCTTCAAATTTCAAGGGTCTGTTGTCCATAGCAGCAGGAAGCCGGAATCCGTATTCCACCAGAGATTCTTTTCTGCTTCGGTCGCCTCCGTACATCGCATGAACCTGTGGAACGGTAACGTGACTTTCGTCAATTACCATTAAAAAATCTTTCGGAAAATAATCAATTAAACAGAAAGGTCTGCTTCCCGGTAATCTTCCGTCTAAGTATCTCGAATAGTTCTCAATTCCCGAACAGTAACCGAGTTCTTTGATCATTTCCAGATCAAGCTCTGTTCTTTCCTGTAATCTTTTGGCTTCCAGTGGTTTTTCGATTGAATTAAAGAAATCCACCTGTTTTACCATATCATCCTGAATTTCTCTGATGGCGCCGTTCAATGTTTCTTTTGAGGTAACGAAAAGGTTGGCCGGATAGATTTGAATTTGTTCAAAATTGGAAGTTACATTTCCTGAAACCGGATCAAAACTCTGAATTTTTTCAATTTCATCACCGAAAAACTGAATTCTCACCGCATTATCTGCATAAGCGGGGAAAATATCAATCACGTCTCCCTTTACCCGGAATGTTCCTCTTTGAAATTCATTTAAAGTTCTGGCATATAGTGCATTAACTAAAGAATGCAGAAGCGCAGTTCTGGTTACTTTTTCGCCAATTCCAACTGAAATTAATGATTTATGAAATTCTGTCGGGTTTCCGATACCGTAAATACATGAAACTGAGGCTACAATCAAAACGTCTCTTCTTCCGGAAAGTAAACTTGCCGTTGCAGAAAGCCTGAGTTTTTCAACTTCTTCGTTGATGCTGAGATCTTTTTCAATATAAGTTCCGGTGGTAGCGATGTAGGCTTCCGGCTGGTAATAGTCGTAATAACTTACAAAGTATTCTACTGCATTTTCCGGAAAAAATTCTTTAAACTCCATGAAAAGCTGAGCCGCCAAAGTTTTATTATGAGCCAAAACCAATGTCGGCTTTTGAACATTCTGGATAACATTGGCTACGGTAAAGGTTTTTCCGGATCCCGTTACCCCCAACAAGGTTTGATATTTTTCCCCGATTTCAATCCCTTCGGTAAGCTTTTCAATAGCTTGAGGCTGATCTCCGGTTGGTTTATATTCTGATTGAAGTTTGAATTCCATAGAAAAAAGTGATGTTATATAAACAAAAGTACGAAAGAAATTTCTGACATCGACAGGATTTAACTTACCAAATTCTCAGTTAATGTTTTTAATTGATTTTTAGATTATTAAAATATTTTGATTCTATTTTCCGGATAAATCTTCTTAAATAAAACTTTTTGATTTGTTTTAAAGAAAATATGAGTTTTTAATTTTGATTAATTAATAATTATAATTGCCCTTTTTTGTTAATGTTGTATTTTATTTGCTGGTTTTTGAATTATATTTGTCTTTTAATCTTAAAATAGCAATATGAAGCAAAATCTATTTTCTATAATTTTTTTAAGTCTTTTTATTTCATTATTCGGAAAGAATAATGTTGGAAATCCTTTACCACCGAGCGTTGTTACGGTCTATCAGGATGCTGTTTTTTATGATATGTATGCGGCGACAGTCAATCAACCTTTACCGACAGATGCGGTTCGTCTTAGCAACAGCACCTACACCAAGAAAATGACGGATGCCCAGTTAGATTCTTTTGGAAATCAGGTGACCATGAATGTTACAATTGGCGCTTTGTGTGATAATTATGACCGTCTTGCCCACGTTTTACTGGCATTGGTGCCGAAAGGGGCAAGTTCTTATGATACGAATTTGGTTAAAAAACTGGAAATAGGAAGGTTTGTCACACCATTTATGAATAAAAATATTTCGCCGACAAGTGTTCCCTACACTTTTCAGGTTGATAATCTGGGTGCGATTTTTAAAGATATGAATTTGCGCAGCCAGTATGATTTCTGGATAGAATTTACGGTTTTAGGAGTTCCTTACGCTGCTCAGACGCAGGTTTCCGGATGTGCAGGAAGAATTGATACTTTCAAAGGAACTTTAAGTTTTACTACAGATAATAATTCTTCAATTCCACCGGTGAATAATTTTCTTCTCACGATGGCTGCATTAAAAAGTTTTAATAACTATAATGCCACAGATGAGCCGGGAACCACTTTAAGAATGCTGAATTTTACATTACCGAATACCGTTAATAATGCCAGTTTTTATTTAATTACTTCCAATCACGGAGCCAATTCAGGAGGTGAAGAGTATGTACGAAGACAACATTACGTTTACCTGAATGATGTTCAGATTTTCACTTACAAGCCGGGAGGGATTTCATGTGAACCGTTCCGTCAGTACAATACTCAGGGAAATGGAATTTATGGCAGTTCTCCACAATCTACATCTTGGTGGACTTCCTGGAACAACTGGTGTCCCGGAAATTCTGTCCCGATCAGAAAAATAAGTGTTGGTAATCTGGAGCCGGGTCTGCATACTTTCACCATTACTGTTCCGGATGCGCAGTTTGTGGGGCAACAGGGAGATTTTCCTTTGTCAGTATATCTTCAGGGAGAAGCGTCCAATGTTTTAGGCGTTAAAGAAATGACGGTAACCGACGTGAAAATTTATCCAAATCCTGCTTCCAATTTTATTAAAATTTCAAGTACCAAAAAGATTCGGGAAACGGAGATGTATTCTGTAGACGGAAGACTGGTGAAAACTTTTAAAGGTGGAGAATCGGATATCAGTGAACTTCAGACGGGAACCTATATTTTGAAGGTGACCTTTGAAGACGGAATTTCTTTTAAACATAAAATAATTAAAAAATAAATAAAATAAAAGCACTACATTTTTAGTGCTTTTTTTGTGGCATTATTTTTCCATTCAACTTTTAAACCATCAAATCGTAATATTATGAGATTCAATAGATTTTATATTCCTGTTGTAGGTCTGTTTTTAGTTTTGTCTTGTGAGAAGAACAATGCCAATGCACAAGTTGGTAATGACGGAAGCGTAGAAACAAAAGAACCTAATTCTAATTATA
Organism: Chryseobacterium wanjuense; assembly: GCF_900111495.1. Lineage (NCBI taxonomy): Bacteria > Pseudomonadati > Bacteroidota > Flavobacteriia > Flavobacteriales > Weeksellaceae > Chryseobacterium > Chryseobacterium wanjuense. The sequence goes on from NZ_FOIU01000002.1 coordinate 796,706, forward strand.
AGCCGGCTTTTGCAGGGCAGACGAGAATCAAGGCTGTAAAAACAACAACACCTTACAATGTAGAAATTTTAAGTAAAGATCTAGGAAAACCGTGGGGAATTATCAACTTACCCGACGGAAGATTTTTAATTACCGATAAAAGAGGCTACATGAATGTCGTATCTGCAGACGGAAAACAAATTTCTAAAATTGAAGGCTTTCCTAAAGTAGATTCAAAAGGGCAGGGCGGAATGCTGGATGTAGCGCTTGATCCGGATTTTAAGGCCAATAATATTATTTATTTCAGTTTTTCAGAGCCGTTTGGAAAAGGAAATCTGACTTCCGTGGCAAAAGGAAAATTAGCTCCGGATTTAAAAAATATTTCAGAGGTGAAAGTGATCTTCCGGGCAGAACCTTCCTATGACGGCGACAAGCATTACGGAAGCAGACTTGCTTTTGACAAAGACGGAAATTTATTTGTAAGCACGGGAGAAAGGTCTGATAAGGTCACTAGAGTGTATGCCCAGAAAACAGATAATTATTTAGGTAAAATTTTAAAAATAACCAAAGACGGAAAGCCTGCTCCCGGAAACCCATTTATAGGAAAAGCGGGATATAAACCCGAAATTTATGCCTATGGAGTAAGAAATCCCCAAGGAATGGCCATTGACCCGAACGGAAATCTTTGGGATGTGGAAATGGGACCGAGAGGTGGAGATGAAATTAATCTCATCCAGCCCGGAAAAAACTACGGCTGGGGAGATGTGACTTACGGAATTGAATATTCCGGGGAAAAAATAAACAACGGAACAACGCAAAAAACAGGAACAGAACAGCCTGTCTATTATTGGGATCCTGTGATCTCGCCAAGCGGAGTGACCTTCTATACCGGAAATATCGATGAATGGAAAGGAAATCTGATGATCGGCTGTCTGAGCGGAGAGCACATCAACCGGATTGTCATGAAAGACAATAAAGTAGTCGGCGAAGAACGATTGCTGGAAGACCAGAAAGAAAGATTCCGTGATGTGTTGAACGGACAGGATGGAAATCTGTATGCCGTGACCGACAGCGGAAAGCTGTATAAAGTTTCTAAGAAATAATTTATTATCAATTATTTAAACGCAAAGTTTTTATACTTCTTTTTTAATAAATTGAGTGAGCTAAGATACAATCAACAAAGCTGATTTGATGAAGCGACTGCTTAATCAGGAAAATTTATTTTCCATCTCTTTGCTCCCTTAAAAATTATTAAAAAAGAAGGTTAAAAAACTTTGCGTTAATAACAAAACACTTCTCTTTTAATTAAAATTTAAAATTAAATCTCGCAAAAACCTGTCTTCCCGCAAAACCCATCTGTACAGGATCAAAAATTCCTCCGGATTCTGTATTCCCATCGGAAACGTGAGCTTTTTGTAAGGTCGGATAGCGGTTGAATAAATTTTTACTTCCAATCGTTAAACTAAGACCTTTGGTAAATTCGTAACCGAAAGAAAGATCTGCCGTTACTTTAGGATTGTAAATCTGGAAATCATCTGCGCCGCCGTATCCCAGCAATGTAACTTTATCAAATCTTACCAACTGAAGATTGGCGTTGAATTTATTGATTTTATAGTTGAGGTTTAAATTAATCTTTGTTTTAGGAGCAGAAGCTAAAATAAATCCTCTTTCTCTCGGACTTAAATAAATTTCTTCTTTCCCTTTCAGCTTTTCGGAAGTGTGAACGGCGGTAATTTCCATGTCGTTATAATTTCCGGCCAATGTCGCGGTCAGCTTTCCTTTTCCGATGTTTTCATTATAACTTAAAATAACGTCAACACCTTTTGTTCTGGTATCAATCGCGTTTGAAAAAAATTGCGCCTGATCGATGTAGGGATAATCTGCCTGAACGTCAGCGGGAAGGTCATCTCTTGAAAAATTCCCTGTCAGTACAATTCTGTCTTTTACTCTGATGTAATATCCATCGACTGTTGCGGTGAATTTTCTGGTATTAAAGGTAAATCCTGCACTTCCGTTTAAAGAAGTTTCCTGCTTTAGTTGCGGAATACCAACTCTTCTTGCTAAATCACTATCATTGGATGCTAATTGAATAGTTACCAAATCTCCGCCTTGAAAATTGGTGAACTGCAAACTATAATATTTCTGAGCCAGAGAAGGCGCCCGGAAACCGGTAGAAACCGAACCTCTGAAGGCAAACTGCGGAGTAAAGTTGTATCGTGTGGCAAATTTCCCGTTGATTGTACTTCCAAAATCGTTGTAATTTTCAAATCTTCCGGCGATACTGATCATCCATTTTTTAGTGATATCAAGTTCGGTATCAATGTAGGCGGCTAAATTATTTCTGCTTTTATCGACTTGCTGAGAGTATCCCGGAAAACCTTGAGAACCACCCGGTCTTACATCTCCAGTTAATGGATTTATTACCAATAAACTTGGATCTGTACTGGCTGTTACAACATTTCCGTTTACATCGTACATTGTGTAAGAACCTTCTTCTCCTTTAATAATTTCAAATTTTTCATATCTGAATTCGGATCCGAAAGCAATATTTAACCCTTCCAGAACTTCAAATTGTTTTGATGCATTAAAACCTGTTGTGTTTTGCAGCAAAGAATGTCCGCCGGCATTGAAGCTTGTCGGTGAATTTACTCCAAGCGTTGCATTGATCGTATTGTTGATCTGATACGTAAATCTATTGCTTCCAAAAACATTATAAAAATCGACATCCCAGTCTGCAACCTTAAATTTTAAACCATTATCGAAAGTAAAATCGGTAATGCTGGTATCCTGAAGAGGATTAAAACCATTAGGATAAACTTCAGGAATATTTCCATCTGCATCTGCGCTTCTCGTCCACGCATAAGCGTTTGTATTTCTGTGAGAAAAGCCCTGTCTGGAATACAATTTCAGATTATCCGACAAAGGCACTTCAATATTTCCGAAAAAATAAAAATTCTGTGATTTTGCATCGCCAAAACGTTGTCTGGGAGCTTCATACATCTCAGGATTGGCATTTCTGATGGAATAATCTTTATTAACGAATTCTACGGTAAAATTTCCAAAACCCCCTTTTGAACCTATTTTTGTTCCTAAATTTCCGCTGAAATCAAAGGTAATTCCATCGATTTTGTGGTCGGAAACCACATCTTTATTTCCTGGACTTTTAAATACATTCATTCCATAGAAAGCATTTCCTTCGAAGCCTGAATTTCTGTCGTTTAAAACAACATTAATAACCCCTGCAATCGCGTCCGAACCGTATTGTGCAGAAGCGCCGTCGCGGAGCACTTCAATTCTTTTTATGGCTGCAATGGGAATGGTATTCATGTCGGAGCCGGTATTTCCCCGTCCTTTTGTTCCGAAAAGATTGATTAACGAAGATTGGTGATATCTTTTTCCGTTTAATAACAATAAGGTCTGATCAGGGCCAAGACCTCTCAAAGTTGCAGGATCTACCGCATCTGCTCCATCCGAACCGGATTGTTTATTGGAATTAAAAGAAGGCGCTGAAAACTGCAAAAGCTGGTTCACTTCTACCTGGCCTGTCGATTGGCTTACTTGTTTGATGTCGATAACATCAATGGGAACGGGTGTATCGACAACGGTTCTTTTTTTATTTCTGCTTCCCGTAATAGCAACTTCTTCAATCTTATTTTCATTGGAAATCGTATCTTTTGTTTCCTGTGAATACAAAATTGAAGAAGAGCTGAGGAAGATTACACTTAGGTATTTAATCTTCATATATTATTTGATATTTAAGTTGGTGATTAGATCAAAAATATTAAATTTTATTTCTAAATCCTTAATAAAAATCACATTTATTTATCAAATAATAATAAAATTAAATGTAAAGCATAATTTTTGTAAAATTTTAATTATAAATTAAATATGGTAAAATATTTTTAACTAAAAGCTATTGATAATTCTGTGCAATCCTTCAGTAAGCAACTCCTGAGAAGTCGAAAAACAGATTCGGATGTGTCCTTCCGCACCTTTTCCGAACCATCTCTCAGAACCCGGAACAATGGCAACTTTTCCTTTTTGTAAAACATGCTGAGCAAATTCTTCACTCGACAGTCCGTTTTCAATTTTAGGAAAAATTACAAATGTTGCTTCAGGTAAATTAGGCGTTAAAATTCCTGAATTACTTAACATGCTGTGGGCGAGATCCCTGTTGTGCTGTAAATGAGTCAGGAAATCATTGAACCAAGGTTTTGCTTTGTCAATGGCCACGCTCGCGGCGATCTGAGACAAGGTAGAAACCCCTTCAATCGTAGAATTGAAATTAGATTTTTCAGTAAAATCATCCAAAAGTTCCTGGTCATTACACAAAACAGCACCGATTCTTAACCCGGCAATTCCAAAAGATTTGGAAAAACCGAACACGGTGAAACTTTTCTTCTTTGCTTCCTCAGAAACCGAAGAATAGGTGTTGAATTCCTTTTTGTCGTAAACAATATCGCTCCAGATTTCGTCACTCATTACCCAAAGATCATGAGCTGCCGCAATTTCGGAGATTTTCTTTAAAATTTCTTTAGAATATACTCTTCCTACGGGATTGTGCGGGTTGCAAACGCTGATCAGTTTGGTTTTAGGAGAAATTAATGAAACCAGCATTTCAAAATCGATATCTCCGGTTTTTGAATCTACGGCACACAATTTTATGTTTCCGCCAACGGCTTCTACCGTTTTCTTGAATAAGAAATCAACCGGATCAAAAATAATGGCTTCATCCCCTGGATTTAAAACATATTTGGCGATTAAAAACATACCTTGAGCGGCACTGTTCACAGCCAATACATTTTCAGGAGTAAAGTTTCCTTTTTTTTCTGTATTAAAATGTTCTGCAACACTTTTTTTAAACTCAGGAATACCGGAAAACGGGCCGTAGCTCAGGTAGCCGTCTTTGATGTATTCTATAATTCCCTGCTCGATCTCAGAAGACATTCTGAAATCCGGATCAGCGGCTGTTAAAGGGATGATTCCGTCTTCCAGGGTTGCCCATCTGCCGTTGTAGGCTTTTCTTTTCAGGGCTTCGAAATTAATATTAGTATTTGTAAACATTTTATTTATAAGAAATTGGTAAGGTATTTTTCGGTTGTTCGCTCAGGGGTAAAAGGAATTGCTCTAATAAAGCTCTTCCGTTTTTGATGTGGATCTCGATCTCAGGTTTTCTTTCCTCTTCATATTTTTCAAAGGTTTCCTGAAGGTCGTTGCCTTCCAACAAAAGATTGGTTAAAGTAAAAGAATCTTTCAGGGCAGAAGTAACACCCTGGCTTGTAAATGGAATCAAAGGATGCGCTGCATCGCCTATGAATACTATGTTTTCGTGATGAAAAGGGTTTAATTTTTCCAATTCGTACACTCGCCAGATATGAGCATTTTCGTAGCTTGACCCTTCAATGATAGAAGAAATCAACGGATTCCAGTTACCAAAATTATCTAGCATAAATTGTCTGATACAATCCGGCGTATAATCTTCATTAATAAAGAATTTGGTGATGTCAAACTGACAATACCAAAGGATTTTTGAAGACGAAAGCTTGAGGACTCCAAAAGTAAGACCGCCGTTTTCGTGATGGAATTTCAGAAAATTGCTTTCGATCTGGCTCGCAAGTTCTTCATTTTCGATAATATTTACCACTTCATTTTCCAGCACAGCTTTCATGATTTCGTCCTGGAAAATATTTCGTCTGATTCTGCTTCTCGATCCGTCTGAAGCGATCACAACGTCTGCATCGAGCGTATTCCCGTCAAGACTGATGTCGGCTTTTCCGTTTGAAAAACCATTGAAATTAACAGTTTTTTCGTAAGAAATTTTTTCTGCAGGAACCCCTTGAGCTAAAATTTCTATTAATGCACTTCTGGAAACCACAAAAACATCATCCAGGTCTTTTTCGGAAATTACTTCGCCGTTTTGGCTGTAATGAATATATTTTTTCAGGAAACTCCCTTTTTCGTAAAGATCATCAATATTAATGATGCTAGAAAGGTGCTTGATTCCTTCTTTGGGAAGAATAAATCCGTGTCCTTTCAGGTCGTTTTGAGTTCTTCTTTCGTAGATGTGGTAGGCGATATTATTTTTTTCCAAATAATTGGCCATACTCAATCCGGAAACTCCTGCTCCTATGATTGCAACTTTGCTCATCCTCTTTGTTTAAATCGTATTATTATTAGTTTGTTGAATTAATAAATCCAATAAAGTAGTTTTTTTCAAATGGAATAATATATATGTAACGGAATCCAAAACGTAAAATTTTGGGCTTAACATAATATTTAAATTATTAAGAATCAATAATATCCGAATGGGGTTGTTATTGTATTGAAAGAATGAAAATTATTCCGGTGCTTTGAAAATATTATCATCGGAATGGAATCCGGCAACACCTCCACTTACCGCAAATTTCATTGCAGAAGCAGCAGTCATACCCACTACAGGTTTGATGTTTTTCTCTTCCGTCACGATCACCCAGCCCGAGATGGCATAGGAATGAGGAAGATATACGGCTACGTAATTGTGCTTTTCAACGTCGGCCATCTCCTTTTGAGTTAAAAATCCGATTCTCCAAATTTCGGGATTTTCATTGGTTTTCACCCAAACAGGATCATTAAATTTTTTCTTATCACCCACAAATGAGGACATTACGTCTTTTGTAGGCGTATAAATATGTTTTACTCCGGGTGTTTTTTCCAATAAACTGTCCATGGTATCGAAGAAGAATCTTCCAACTACAAATTTATTTCCTAAAAACCCTAAAAGTGCTGTAATTAAAATAGTTGAGATAAAAACCAATCCCGGTATTTCCTTGGCAACAGACGGAATAATATTGTCAATGGAGGTAATAATATACCAAATTACAAAAAGTGTAAGCCCGATCGGACCAATAATAACCAACCCCTGAAAAAAGTTTTTCAGAAAAAAATTAGCGATATTTTCAAAAGTCAGTTTTTTCACTGTGTATTTCCGTTGTTTTTATCCGTGTATTGTTTCTCCTTTTCCGTAAGACTGGATGATTTTGGCTTCGTATTCCAGCCATTCTTCCCATCTTGCATTTACTTTTTCGGGATTTCCCAATTGTCTTGCAAAACTGATGAAAGTGGTGTAATGATTGGCTTCGGAAATCATTAATTCTCTATAGAAATTCTTTAATTCTTCATCTTTAATGTTTTCGGTAAGCACTTTGAATCTCTCGCAGCTTCTTGCTTCGATCATGGCTGCAAAAAGCATTTTATCAACAATAAGATCATCTCTGTTGCCTCCTTTCTGGATGAAATTTACCAATTCGTTGACATAATCATCCTTTCTTGTTCGCCCAAAAGTGTATCCTCTTTTCTTGATAATCTCATGCACCTGCTTAAAATGTTCAAGCTCCTCCTGCGCGATGGCAAGAAGCTCTGTCACGATTTCCGGATATTCGGGAAGCATGGTAATCAATCCGATAGCATTGGTAGCGGCTTTTTGCTCGCACCACGCGTGATCCGTTAAAATTTCTTCAATGTTTCCCTCTGCAATATTTGCCCACCTCGGATCGGTAGGAAGTTTCAACTTGAACATGACTTAAAATTTTTTGTAAAATTAAAATAATTTGCGATATGATAGAAGTTTTATTTATGTTTAAAATTTTGCTTTAAAATGCAATTTCTATTAAAACTTTCCAAAAAGCTGGTATTTTTTTTGATATTACTATTATAACCAATTAAAAATATTAACAATGGAACCAATTAAAACGCTTACAACTAAAGTGACTATTTTCTTATCACTTGCTTTCACGATGCTTTCATCTCTATTAGTTTTTGCTCAGGATACAACAGGTGGAGTTGTTACTAAAGAAAACAGCACAAAAACCACCACCACAACAGAATGGTACGCAGATCCGATGTATATTATTGGTGGAGCCATTATTCTCATCATTATTATTGCATTAATAGTGAGAGGCGGAAAAAAAGATTAACAACCTTACTTTGCAGCGGTTTTTATCCTCAGGAACTCCAAGATTTTCCAACCTAAAGTGTCGATTTTCTTCAATCCTCCTGAGATGATAAAAGCCAGAATGATATTAATGATATAAATTAAAATCATTAAAATCCACCAGGACATTTTCTCTTTCAACGGAACGACTAAAAAATAGACCAGAGAAGAGCTGATCCCTTGTGCGAAGTAGAAAAATATGGCGTTTTTCCCAATGTAGGTGACGAAATTTTCTTTTGTAACCTTTAATCTGTTGTAAAAAACGAAAAGGGTGACCAATGAAAACAAAGACCAGATAATATAAGGAACCTTCGGCGGGAATTTGTTTTTATTGATTTTATAAAATATTTCGCTTCCATAATACCAGAACATCCAGATCAGGGCTGCTGCGACGATTCCGTAAAGCAGAGGAATTATTTTTGCCGGAATAGTCTTGCCACGCATTTTATTGGCAATTAAAAATAAGGATAAATAAAAAGCAACATACCCAACCTGTCCTGTGGGATAAATTTCCGGGAAGATGTTGAATATGAGAGTCAATGCAAGGCAAATTCCAATAAACCAATTGATGTGTTTTGGGAAAAATCTTAAAATTAAAACTCCGAAAACGGTTAATATAAAATATACTTTCAAATACCAGAAACTCCCCATTACCACAGGAAAAGTATCTGCGTTGGTATATTGATGCAGGTACCAATTTCCTAAATTTTGCCATTGAGGGACACTGGAAATACCTACGGTAGTATATTTTGAACCAAAAGTTGAATAAAAACGTTGCAGCCACTCCAGAGAGAAAAAGCTGAGTCCGAGAACTTTAAAGAAATAATCAAGAAAAAACAGAAAAGTCACAAAAATCATATAGGTGATCTGCAGCTTTAAAAGTCTGTAAAAGGTCTTCTCAATATTGGAACCGGATGTAATTCCGCTCAGGGCATAGAATAGAGCAACATCAAAAACCAAAGAAAATACCCTTACCTCTGCCGGAATATAAAATTGTCCCGACCAGAAAGCCGTGTGTATGAATATGATGGAAAGTGTTGCCAGTCCTTTTGCGAAATCAATATAAAGGTCTCTCTTCATTATTTGGAATATGTTTCAAAAATAAGAAATAAATTGATTGGAAGCTGGGAGATGGATGCTGGAAGTTTTTAAAATCATTTTAATATTTTCACAGTCATTCACTTCCAGCATCCTGCTTCCATCTTCCATACTATAAAATTAATAAAAAGAGGTAAGACAAATCGCTTACCTCATTCTTAAATATGATAGAAATGAATGCTATTATTTAAGCTGTTTAAACTCTTCTGCAGAAATTTCCCCGTTCTGGATTTTTTTCAGTTCATCGATGTACTGACTCATATAAGCGTCAATTTCAGGATATTGAGAGTTTTTTCCCATTTTGTAAGTTCCGTTCAACACTCCCTGATAATAATAGAAGAAATTGTAATCAAATGCAGATGCGGAAAGATCATACTGACCTAATAAAAATCCTAAACGCACTGCAGACCTTCTTTGTGGAGGCGTTCCGTGATGTCCCGGACTTGTAGTCTGATAATCTCCGATGCTTTGGGCAAATTCATACGCGGCAGCAATTTGTGCAAAGCTAGATTGATTGTACCCATTCGGTCTTCTCAGATAATATCCTGCAAAACCGTCTGCTTCCAGTTCGTTTGGTCTTGCAGTCGATTCACTTACAGAAGGTAATCCGAAAATGTACTGCAGCTGATGTCCGTATTCGTGAGCAAGAATCATGGCATTAACGATATCTCCGCCTTTGCTTTTTGCATCATAATAAATGGCATAACCGTAATAAATTTTCCCTGTAGAATACGAAATCGCATTGTACGTAGAGTTGAAATTCGATGGATCGTTCACAAATCTCAGGGTAGGATTGCTTCTTCCCCACAGGCTTGCAATTTTCGTCATTTGAGAGTTCATAAAATTGGTGTCTGTGGAATTTTGTAAAGAAGTCGTTAAAACTGAGCTTGAACTCCAGTACTGATCTACGTAATAACAGACTTTTTCCAGCGCATTCGGCTGATCGATTTTTGCGTTTTCCGTTTGCTGTTCTGGCAGTGCCGGATTTTCCATAGAATCGTCATTACATGCTGATAATGAGAATACAGCAAGTGCTCCCGCTAGTAAGGGGAATTTAAAGTTTACTTTCATATTAAATATTTTTAGGTGAAAACGAAGATAGAAAATTCCGGCAGAAATATTATCACTTTGTGGTGAAAAATTATTCAAGACATAGTTAAAATTTTAATATTAAAAAAACAGGGGTTTGATTGTAAGCTAATTAGAAAATAATTCTTATATTTGCACCTCGAAATAACTAAAAATTTATAAACAATGTTTGCAATTGTAGAAATAGCAGGGCTTCAATATAAAGTTGAGCAAGACCAGAAGTTGTTTGTAAACCGTTTATCAGGAGACAAAGGAGGAAAAGTTTCTTTCGACAAAGTTCTTCTTACTGTAAACGGAGCAATCACTGTAGGCGCCCCAGCTGTAAACGGAATCACTGTGGAAGCAGAGATCCTAGACCACGTAAAAGCTGATAAAGTAATCGTTTTCAAAAAGAAAAGAAGAAAAGGTTACAAAGTAAAAAATGGTCACAGACAATCTTTGACTCAAATTCAGATCACTGGTATTACCGGTTTTGAAGGAGCTCCAAAGAAAGCGGCTAAAAAAGAAACTGCTAAGGCAGAAATTCTTTCAGACAACGAAACGGTAAACTTCGGAGAAGATCACGAATTGAACTATCACTTGAAGAAAAACGGATTGTCTCAGTCTAAAGAAAACAGAGAAGCTTTAGTAGCTCTTGGAAAAGAAGTTAAAGCAGAATTAGGAAAAGATGTTCTTACTCACGCAGATGTAGATGCTGCTATCGTAAAGAATGTTGAAAATTTCAAAGCGTTAAATAAATAATAATCCACTTATAAAATGGCACACAAGAAAGGAGTTGGTAGCTCCAAAAACGGTAGAGAATCTCACTCTAAAAGATTAGGTGTGAAGATTTTCGGAGGACAAGAGGCTATTGCTGGAAATATTCTTGTTAGACAAAGAGGTACTCAGCACCACCCAGGTGAAAACGTGGGAATCGGTAAAGATCACACTTTGTTTGCATTAGTAGACGGTAAAGTAGTTTTTAGAAAAAAAGCAAACAACAGATCTTTCGTATCTGTAGAACCGAACGCATAATTAAGCGTTTTATAAAAATTAAATCCTCAGCATTTTTGTTGAGGATTTTTTATGTTTAATTCTCAATATTCCAGATCTCAATTTTGGAGTCTTTTTGTCCGATCTATATGGGATAATATTCTTAAATTTTCATCGTTTAATTAAAACATCAAATCAAAAATTAATTATTATGAAAAATTTAAAGAAAATCGGAAGAGATGAGCTTAAAAATGTAATGGGAGGAGTAGCTCCTGAAAAAGGATGTTTGCCATGTAATATCTATTGTAGCATTCCTGAGGGAGAAAGGCCTCCTTGTAATATTGTATACATTGTAGCGCACTGCAACGGATGCAAAGATTATCCGTCAGAATCTTAATTAAAAAAAATCTCCTTCATTGCGAAGGAGATTTTATATTTTAGAACCCAACCTGGAATCCGGCTTTGATCCCGAATTTCGAAATATCCGGTCTGTCGAGATAATTTCCGCGCCAGTTGAAGTCTACCCTGAAAATTCTAAGGTTTCCAAAACCGATGTTTTCAATTCCCACCCCGTATTCATAATAGATATGTTCGCTCGGTGCAGAATATTTAAATCCTTCTACATTAATCGCTTTTGAAGCGTCACTCAAAGTTCCGTAAGCCCCTCTGATGAATGCGACTTCCCTTAATTTTAATTTCTTAATTAACGGAATATAAGAAAGAATTTTTCCATTAAAATGGTGCTCCAAATGAAGCGTTGTATACGTATCTGCTACAAATTCATAATAATTAAGCTGTGCAAAAGTATTGGCCGCCAAACTGTAAGACTGGTTACCCGGAATAACATTCTGCAATGCCAAAGGAACTGTGTCGAAGTTTTTCCCGGCTTCAAAATTAATCAAAGTTTTACCCCAGCTTCCAATCAGGATGGGTTTGTAGAACATGAACTGCAGTTTATTATAATTAAAATCCGACCCGAAAAGCCCCTGAATACCTCTTGTGTATTTTAAAACAATCGTCGGAGCCAGTGTTCCATGCTCATATCTGTCGATACCGGTTTGCGAGAATTTTGCTCCAGGTCTTGCGATCAAACTTACGGTAACGTGCGAATCGTTCGCTGTTTTTCTCAACTGACCGTCTTTGTAGTACATTAAGTTAAACCCTTCCGGATTGGCAGATGTAATGCTCTGCATCGTGCCATCTACTCTGATCTGGAAGTTTTTCCAAGGTTCGATAGACGTAAATATGTTGGTCTGATTTACAGAACTCAAAGAAGCGTTTTCTCCTCTTGCGAAAATCGTTGAAGAGGCAAAGGTTCTGGCCATAATTCCGTCATCATTGGTCAATTGAACACCCAATTGAAGGATGTCCCTTCTCGTTCCGGCGCCCACTGTAAAGCGGTTGACCCTGTTGAACATGAATCTTCCTTCTGCACCATATTTTACCTGATGATCTTTAAAACCGTAAGCTGTGTAAAACTGAACTCTCCAAGGGTCATTTCTTGTAAAATAGGTTCTTGCTCCCAACCGGATTCTGTCTCCTTCCACTTCATTTTTGCCGTAAATAGAGAAAATAGGCCCTAAATCAATACCTTTTACCACATTATAATATCCTGAACCCAACGTTTCATATAGTTTTACAATTCGGTTGAATTTCGGGGTTTGCTGCAATTTATCGAGCATATCATAAACGCCCTGCTCGGTTTTTGATAAAGAATCCGGTCTTGCTTTTGTCCAAAAGGCATCATCCTTATCGACAAATTTATCATCATATTCTTCTTCCTGTCTCTTGAAAACTTTGTCTTCCAGAGGTTTATTAAAATCATATTCCGAATAATCGACGGATCTTTTAGCAATAATACTTTTTGAGGTTTTCTTTTTTGAGAAAGGCGTCATTTCAATCTCCGTCACGAATTTTCTTGGCAGGAAAGTCTTTTCATCAGGATTGTCATATTCCAGTTCTGTTGAAATAGAATTAATGAAATTGACATTGATTTTCTGTGTAGATTTTAAAGTAGCTCCTAAAACGGCATAAGTATCCGTATCAATATAAAGATATCCCTGAAATGCCAGAACTTCAGTTCTTTTCGGCTGATAACGGATTTTGTAAGCCTGTTCTCCGCGTACCGAAATGGTATCAAGCAAATTATAATCATAAGTGCTGAAACCTGTTTCTCCTACGGGACTCGGGAATCCGATGTCAAAATAATTCAAAGTATTATCGTAAATATTGATGTCGCGATAAAGGTTTTTGGCCGTTAAAGTAATAATCTGATTATCCTGGAAACCCGATGTTTTTTGGGCTATTAAAAGTCTCTTTGTTTTTTTTGATGGCCTGTTTTCACCGTAATTTTCATAGATTGCTTCGTTTAAGAAAATGGGAAGCCCAATTTTTCCGGCAGCCGTGGAATCTTTATATTCAAAAATAAATTCAAGCTTGTTGAAGATTTTTTTCTTCATGAAAGCGCTGTCCAGATTATTCGCATCAAACTGAATTTTTTCGTATTCTTTGTAAGTATAGGTGTCGAATTTATCCAGTCCGTTGTTTCTTTTTCTTTTCCAGACTTCCTGCATGATGGCGTAGGCAGGATTTTCTTTTTTATTTTTATACTTAGGTTTTTCGTTATGGATTACTACCTCCTGAATATTACTTTCTTTTTCCTGGGAAAGCTGTACGAAAATATTGGGAGCATTTTCAGGGGTGACATCTACTGTTTCTAAAGCGTAATTTTTCCTTAAAAATTTTAATTTATAAATAATACTGTCGGACTGTACCATAAAGTTGCCCGAAGTCGTCGTCAAAACAGGTTTATTATTTTCATTGATAAAAACATCGACCCCGCTGACTTCCTTATTGGTTTTCGCATCAACGATTCTCCCTTTCGCTGAATTTTGGGCGCAAACAAGTTCAACAAAAAAGATCAAAAAAAAGAGCGGGTAATATTTGGAGTTATTAATTAACATTCGTATTTCTTCAAGCATTAGCATAAACAAAAAGTATGCAGTTTATATCAAAAGATTAAATTTTTTAAAAGTTTTTATAAATAAATACAAAACTGCAAATGTAACAAAAATAACACCATCATTTTGACGGTGTTATAGATAATTTTTTGTTAAAATAATAAAATTTTAAATAAACTATTTTTGAAGTTCAACAAAGATATATCCTAAGGCTCCAAAACCCATACTGTCTCCATCTGCGACATGTACATTTACTCTATAGAAAGTTCTATCCGTATAAGAGAAAAAGTTGAATTGTGCATGTCCGTCCTGAACACAATTTAACGGAATTCCCGCGATATCTGCGAAAGTAGTAGTGACCGTTAATGGAGTCGTGTTCACGAAGCCGGATCCACTCTGTGCAGTTGTAAACATGGCATGTTGCACACCCAAATTATTGACACCGGTTGTAGACCTCACCTGAACAAAAGTATTTGTGTTTGTACATGTTGTTAAGGGATACCTAAACTGTAATGATCCGATTGTAACTAAAGAATTGGTTGCAGAGTTTGCATCAATTGAAAAAGATTTAAAAGTTGTAGTAAGCGGTGCTATATTTTGTATAACAACGTTTCCCGAAGCATCCACTCCTAATGCCGCAGCATTAGCAGTTGTAGGTGTTGTATTATTAATATTGGTGAATTTCAATCCTGATATTCCTGTTGTACCGGAAGCGATTTCCACTTTAGCAGTAGGGTTGGAGGTTCCGAGACCTATATTCCCTTTAGGATTTGCCAATGTACCATTAACATTTGTACCGAAAATAATATTTCCAATATTCATTTGATCATTACCCGCCGGATTTGGCAGTCCTGTATTCATCCCTAGCAATATGTTTCTGCTTCCGGTACTGATTTGGGAGTTAGTTCCTCCTGCATTACTATCAAATCCTGCCTGATAGCCTATTCCAATATTCTCGATACCCGTTGTGGCTGTACGCAAAGCATCACGTCCAAAAGCTGTATTAAATCCGCCTGTCGTATCTTGTAGAGCCTGAAAGCCAACAGCAGTATTGTTTTGCCCTGAAATATTTTGACGAAGTGCTGATACGCCTACTGCAGTATTAGAAACCCCAATTGTATTACTGAGGAGAGCTTGATATCCTATCGCAGTATTAAGATTTCCTGAAGTATTAGCGCCCAGAGAGCTCAATCCAAACGCAGAATTAAAAGTTCCAGTAGTAGTTAGGCCAAGAGAACTTCCTCCAAATGCCGAATTTCCAAGATTTGGAACAGCATTATATGGAAGTGAACCAGTTCCATAAGCAACAGAAAAATTGGGTGCAGTTCCTATAAAACCGGAATTAATATTATTTGTCTTAAACAATAAGGGTTGATTATCCCTAGTACCAATAAAATTAGTTGCAGGACTTGTACCTGTATTTCCTGTGGTTCTCCAGTCATTATTGGATGGGGTTGTTATCAGGGCAACCCATTTTGTGCCGTCGAAATGATAAAATCCCACCGATGTTACATCTATTGTTGTTCCTGCTGCAGTTCCCGTAGAAATATCATTGATGTAAATAAGCGTGGAAGTAGGAACGGCAGACATATTTTGCGCTCTCAGTCTGTCAACTCTGGGGATGACAACTCCGTCAACTGTGGTGGCAGTTCCGGTTGGATCTTTTGCTGTAATATCTAAAGTAGAGGTTGGTGTTGGAGTGTTAATTCCTATTTGTGCAGAATAAGCAAGTGGAACCAATGCAATTGATAAGAGAATTTTTTTCATAATTGTTTGATTTTTAGGGTTAATTCGTACCTAATTTACAAAGAATTAAGAGAATAATTCAACGCGGAATGAATTTTTAAGTGTAAAGGGCTTTAAATAAGGGAGAAATAATAAATTAAATTTTATTAATATCATTACATAAAAAAAGACTTACATTTCTGTAAGTCTTTTTTGGCTCCTCCTGCTGGGCTCGAACCAGCGACCCTCTGATTAACAGTCAGATGCTCTAACCAACTGAGCTAAGGAGGAATTTTCCTTTGTTTTTCGTGTTGCAAATATAATATGAATATTGATATGACGCAAGTGTTTAAAGCAAATTATAGCGAAAAAATGAATTTTTATTCACAAGCTTTTATTTTATTTATGGAAATAAAAAGGTCAACGTTTTTATCTGTCTATTTTTCAGTATTTTGAAAAATGACCTTTAAAGATGAAACGAGAAATAAAATTTCGCAAATTGGCTCTAAAAAAATTACAACTTATATTTTTCTCTTTCTAAACAGGAAAGACAACCAGCTGAAAAGTCTCTTCTTTATAATTAAATGGCTTTAAAGCTGTCATTCCTAATCCTTCGATATGCACGGCAAGCGAGTGCGGATTTTTATCATTAATAAAAGCCGTTCCTAAGTCATACTCTTTTTCCGTAAAATCTTTCACTGCTGTAAATAATTTTTTTAAAATGCCTTTTCCTCTCCATCTGGAATTTATCAAAACAGGGCCGTAGATGAAAACTCGGTAATCAGTTAATTTTTTATCATTAAATATTTGGTTGGGAAAACTTTCATACATTGCTTTTACAACGGGATGAACCGGAGCCGGATTGGTCGTTGCAAGACACACAAAACCTGCAAGCTCATCATTTTCAACAGCAACTAATACGCCCAGGTTTTTATTAATTCCATCCAAGGTCTGTTCTGTCATGCTGGAAACTACAAATCCCTGTTTTCTTTCCTCTTCAGTCAATTGATCCGGAGTATTGGCGTTTTGTAAATCGATAATTGCGGGATAATCTTTCGGCTCGGCTTGCCTTACGATAATTGAACTCATGTTTTTATTTGAAAGATATTATTTTCTATTGTTTTAAAGAAATTATTTATATAGAATAAGAATGCATAAAAAAAGACCTACATTTCTGTAAGTCTTTTTGGCTCCTCCTGCTGGGCTCGAACCAGCGACCCTCTGATTAACAGTCAGATGCTCTAACCAACTGAGCTAAGGAGGAATGTCCTTCGTTTTTAGTGGTGCAAATATAGGACGAATATTTATACCCTACAAATATTTTATTAAAAAAAATTAAAATTTTATAAACTTCCCGTAATCCATTTAAAGATATCACTTCCGAAGATCAGCAGCATCAATCCCAACAGGAAGATAACTCCCACCATCTGTGCGTTTTCCAACACTTTTTGAGGTACAGGTTTTCCTACAATCATTTCGTATAATGTGAATAAAACGTGTCCGCCATCCAATCCCGGAATAGGAATTAAGTTCAAAAATGCCAGCCAAACCGAGAACATCGCCGTGAATCCCCAGAACGCAGACCAGTCGATAGAAACATTTCCTTTGGCATCTTTGTTTACAGGCATATTTTTCACAATGGCAATAGGCCCTCCAACTTTTTTATACCCCTGAACTTTTTTATTGAAAATTAATTTAAATTGTTTAATCTGATACGTTAAGCTCTCAATAGTAAGCGTAAATCCTCTTTTGATAGCCCCAAAGAAATCATAGTTATTATGAACATAATATTTTTGAACTTCCTTGAAAGAAAGAATTCCGATAGTTCCATCCTTTGAAACAGGGATTTTCAGATCCGCTACCTGATTGTTTCTCAGCACCTGGAAATCTGTAACTTTTCCTGCATTCGGAACAACCAAAGGTTTTAGCTGATCGTAATATTGTATTGGTTTTCCGTTGATCGCTAGAATTTTGTCTCCAACTTTCAATCCTGCATCCATAGTAGATTTTGTAACAATGGTATCAACTACCGGAGCCATTCTCGGCGTTAAAAAAGATCTCGGCTCAGGATCCTGAAAGGCCATTGCTTTTCCGTCGTCACTCGTTGGGAATGTAACTTCTTTTCCGTTTCTTTCAACGGTAATTTCGTCACTTAATAAAACATCTAAGGCTAATTTTTTAAAGTCTTTCTGGGTTTTTCCGTCTACTTTTAAAATTTTATCACCATCCTGGAAGCCCATTTTCTTTGCAGCTTCTGTATAATGAAGAGGGATAGTGATTTTATCTGCGTCGAAAATATGTTCCCCGTTTTTACCTACCAATGCTGAAAAAATAACCCAGGCAAGGAAAAAGTTTACGGTAACTCCTCCCAACATGATAATTAGTCTCTGCCAAGCCGGTTTTGATCTGAATTCCCACGGTTGAGCCGGTTTTTTCAACTGCTCTGTATCCATACTTTCATCCACCATTCCTGCGATTTTTACATAACCGCCGAAAGGAAGCCAGCCGATCCCGTATTTTGTTTTTTCAGGATGTTTTCTCCAATCGCTGTCGGGTAATTTTGATATATCGATAGCAACTTCTTTCTTTTCTCCGTTTACTTCAATAATTTCCGTGTCCGGAAGGTTTTTAGAGAAAAGTTTATACTGCCATTTTCCATTGATTTTTTTCATTGAAAAAATTGAAAACCAAGGGTCGAAAAACAGGAAAAACTTCTCTGCTCTGGTCTTAAACCACTTTGCGGGTAAAAAGTGCCCAAGCTCATGAAGGACTACTAAAATAGAAATACTTAAAATGAACTGGAAAATCTTGATTGCTAATTCCATTAATACGTTTTATGTTTAATTTGCAAAGGTAACAATTATCAAAACTATGCCAAATAAAAAAGCTCCTCGAAATGAGAAGCTTTGTCATATAATACGATGTTTTTTTACAAATTGATCGATACTCCCAGACTGCCATTGTTTCCGACTTCTGCAAAAACGCCGATTCTTTCACTGAAAAAGTATCTGGCTCCGATGTGAGCACCCAGTCCGAAATCACTTCCCACAACGCCTACATCTATTCCGGGATAGATATCCAGCTTTTCCGGGAGTTGTAATGCATCCTTCAAATGGAAATTGAGCCTTCCGAAAACGAAAACACGGTTGTCATCATCATTATCTTTATAATTGCCAAAATAAGCATTGAGACCCGCACCTACAGAAATAAGCTTGTTTAAACCATAATCATAAGTTCCTGTAATTCCCGTTCCGTATCCCCAAGCGCTTAATCCCGCATTGATCTTCTGATCTCCTTTTCCTGTCCATGCCTGCGCATTTGCTGTCGCCCCAAAGAATATTACCATGAGCATAAAAACCAATTTCTTCATAAATTTTACTTTTTCGATATTATTACTAAAAAATATCCGCATCAAAAATAGAACCGAAATCAAAGGAAAATCGTATTTTTATTGAAGTTTTTTAACAAAGTTTATGAAAATCGCAGGACTGAATTTAGATATTGTCTGGAAAAATAAAACGGAAAATTTTCAATTGATAGAAAAGGAACTTCAGAATCAGGAAGCAGATTTGTTTCTTCTTCCAGAAATGTTTTCCACGGGATTTTGTATGGACGCCTCGGAAGTTGCCGACCGAAATCAGGAGTCTCTGGAGTTTTTAAAGAAAATGGCGAAAGAAAAAAATGCAGCCTTTTGCGGAAGCGCATCTGTGGAGGAAGACGGAAAATTTTACAACAGAATGTATTTTATACAGCCGGATTCTAAGGTCGATTTTTATGATAAAAGGCATTTGTTTTCCTTTTCGGGAGAGGATAAAATATATACTCCGGGAAGGGAAAGAATTGTGGTGAATTACAAAGGCTTCAGAATTTTATTGCAGGTGTGTTATGATCTTCGTTTTCCTGTTTTTGCGAGAAATAATGGTGATTACGACATGATTTTATATGTTGCCAACTGGCCCGAAAAAAGGGTAGGAGCCTGGGGACATCTGCTGAAAGCCAGAGCGATAGAAAATTTATCTTTTGTATTTGGGTTAAACAGAATCGGAACTGATGGAAATAATCTGTTTTATCAGGAAAGTTCGCATTGCTTTTTTGCGGATGGAAAAGAAATTTCTGAAAAAAGCGGCAATATCATTTCCGCAGAATTGAATATGGAAGAATTGAAAGATTTCAGAAATCATTTCCAGTTTTTGAATGACCGGGATTCTTTTTCGATTCAACTTTAATTAATTTCTCTTGCAGGTTAAGCGGATTTTTGTGAGTTTTTTTAATGATCCTTGTCAAGGTTTTAAACCTTGACAAGGATTATGAGAATAAATGAAGAGGTTAAAATTAAGACTAAAATTTTCTCAACCTTAGCCTGAACCTCAATATTTAAGCATATTGTTTTAAAAGCTGCGTAAGTGTATTCACATCATGCACACCACTTTCTTTCCAGAGCATTTCGCCGTTTTTGAAAATTGCCAGCGTCGGAACTCCTCGCACTCCGTATTGAGCGGCCAGATTAGGATACTGGTCCACATCTACTTTGATGATTCTCGCTCCTTCGCCTACGTTTTCTTTTACTGTATTTAAAACCGAAGACTGAACCTTGCATGGCTGACACCAGGTTGCAAAAAAATCAATTAAGACCGGTCTTTCGGAGTCAATTATTTCCTGAAATTTTTGTGACATAATTGGTTTATTTAAAAAAACACTTTAGTTTATGTAGTTTAAAATGAAATCAAAATCACTGAAAAGAATAATCAAAAATGTCGAAAAACTTTGTGTTTTTAATTGTTTTATACGGATAAACTAAAGTGTCATTACTTATTATTATTTTTCTGATGATTCTCATCCTGAATGGCTTTTACGTTCTTCCAGCTCGTGCCGTCGTAAACTTCCACTCCGTTTTTCTTTAAAATTTGTACTGCTTCATCTGCCTGAATTCCTTTATTGCAAAATACAACCACTTTTTTACCTTTCAACGACTCTGCATTATTCTGAATTTCGGCTAGAGGAATGTTAATCGCATTTTTGGCAGTTCCTTCTGCATATTGCTCTGCGACTCTCACGTCTACCAACGTCACATCCGGACTGTTGACAACTTCTCTGAGATCGGCCTTGGGAGCTTCTGGTACTGCTGCCGTTGTACAGGCGTTCAACACCAAAGTTGCAGCAATAATAATTCCAAAAATATAAACTTTCATTATTTTATTTTACAACGTTTTCGATTGGCAGACAAAATCGCTTATCGGAAATTTTTCTGTTTTTTTTATCCCGTTGAATCCTCCTTCTATTTCAGTAAAGTTTCTGATTCCGTGCGAATTAAGGATGCTTGCCGCTATCATACTTCTGTAGCCTCCAGCACAGTGTAGGAAAAAATGTTCAGAATCATCGATCGATTTTACCCAATCGCTGATCGTGTCCAAAGGCTTATTATAAGCATTATCAATATGTTCGGCAGAATATTCTGTCAGTTTTCGGACATCAATCACTTTTGAATTTTCTGTAAATTGTTCTGCAAATTCAGCCGGAGAGATTCTTTTTACTTCATCAATCTCTTTGTTGGCATTTTTCCACGCTTCAAAACCTCCTTTTAGATAGCCTAACACATGATCAAAACCCACTCTGCTTAATCTTGTGATCGCTTCTTCTTCCGTACCCTCATCAACAACCAATAAAAGCGGATGTTTTACGTCAACTATTAAAGTTCCTACCCAAGGTGCAAAATCTCCTTTTAAACCGATATTTACAGAGTTTGGAATAAATCCTTTATGGAATTCTGCCGCACTTCTCGTATCTAAAATCAAAGCTCCTGTTTCTTCTGCATACGCTTCAAAATCTTCAACGGAAATTTGGGTTAAGCCTTTGTTCATAACGTTATCAAGACTTTCGTAGCCGCTTTTGTTCATGGCAACATTCATTCCGAAATATTTGGGAGGAGCCGTCAATCCGTCCAGCACTTCTTTGATGAAAGATTCTTTGTCCGGTTGGTTTAAGGCATAATTTGTTCTTTTCTGATTTCCTAAGATGTCAACAGTTTCTTTCTGCATATTTTTTCCACAGGCAGAGCCCGCGCCATGAGCCGGATATACCGTAATACTATCGTCCAAAGGCATAATTTTCGTGTGAAGGCTGTCGTATAAAATTCCGGCAAGATCTTCCTGGGTTAGATTCGTGGCTTTCTGGGCAAGATCGGGTCTTCCGACATCTCCTAAAAATAGAGTATCTCCCGTGAAAATTGCAGTTTCTACCCCATTTTCATCGATAAGAAGGTAAGTTGTACTTTCCATCGTATGACCGGGTGTGTGAAGCGTTTTAATTTTTACTTTTCCGATTTCGAAAATCTGGTTGTCCTCGGCAATGATTGCTTCAAACTCAGGTTGAGCAGTGGGTCCGTAAACGATCGGAGCGCCTGTCTTTTTACTTAAATCCAAATGTCCCGAGACAAAATCTGCATGGAAGTGTGTCTCAAAAATATATTTTAAAGTTACATTGTCTTTCTCTAAACGGTCCAGATAAGGTTTTACTTCTCTCAATGGATCAATGATCGCTGCTTCATTTTCTGATACGATGTAGTAGGCGCCCTGTGCAAGGCAGCCGGTATATATTTGTTCAACTTTCATTTCTTCTGTAACAGTTTTGTTATTTTCAATATACAAAAATCGTGTTTATTTTTTTAAATTAAGCTAAAATAAAGAATCTATAACAATAGAATAAATCTATAAAGTCTTTATTTGTTTTAATTAAACTTCCACGATTCAAAATTTTTCAGTGCTAAAATAAACATATTCACAAGAATTGCTAACTGAAATTAATCATGCTTAATTTCTATGCCGGATATTTTCCAAAAACTTTTATATTTATAAGTTAAAAAAATCAAATGGCAGACAAAACACAATTTATTAATGAACTGAATGCAAGATACACTCCGAAAGGAGAGCATATTATATTAGGAAAAGGAATGCTGGACGGAGAAATTGTTCCTGAAGTAAACGTTACCATTCCTTTGAAAACTATTAACCGTCACGGCCTTATCGCAGGAGCGACGGGAACGGGGAAAACCAAAACGCTGCAGGTTTTTGCCGAACAGCTTTCCCATGCGGGAATTCCTTCACTGGTTTTAGACATCAAAGGCGATTTTTCAGGAATTGCAGAAGCGGGGACGGAAAATGCAGCAATCCAGGAGAGATATGCCAAGACACAGCTTCCTTACAATCCGCAGGCTTTTCCGGTAGAATTGATGACGATTTCCGGGGAAAGAGGTGTGAAGCTGAGAGCTACGGTTACCGAATTCGGACCTGTTTTATTAAGTAAAATTCTGCAATTGAATGAGACCCAGCAAAGTATCATGTCAATTGTTTTTAAATATTGTGATGATAAAGGACTGCCTTTAATCGACCTTAATGATTTGAAGAAAGTTTTGCAGTACGTCACCGAAAATCCTCAGGGAAAAGCAGAACTGGCTTCTGATTACGGATCTATTGCTTCCGCTTCTTTGGGCGCGATTTTAAGATCGATCGTGGCACTGGAACAGCAGGGAGCTGCCAGTTTCTTTGGAGAATTAAGCTTTGATGTTCACGATTTGCTGGAAACAAGAGACGGAAAGGGAGTGGTGAATATTTTAAGAGTTGCTGATATTCAGAGTAAGCCGCAGTTGTTTTCGACTTTCATGTTGTCACTTTTTGCAGAAATTTACATGACCTTTCCTGAAGAAGGGGATAGCGGAAAACCGAAATTGGTTTTATTTATAGATGAGGCCCATTTGATTTTTGATGAATCTTCAAAAGCATTGGTTTCACAAATCGAAACAATGGTAAAGCTGATTCGTTCAAAAGGAGTCGGGATTTATTTTATTACCCAGATTCCGGGGGATGTTCCCGAAGCGGTGTTGTCTCAATTGGGATTAAAAATACAGCATGCGTTGAGAGGTTTTACAGCAAAAGATAAAAAAGAGATTTCGAAGGCGGTAGAAAATTATCCGACGACGGAATTTTATGATGCTCCAACATTAATTCAGAATTTAGGAATCGGGGAAGCTTTTATAACGGCGCTTGATGAAAAGGGAATTCCGACACCGTTGGTTCACACGTATTTAATTTCTCCGGAATCCAGAATGGATGTCCTGAATGATGCGGAAATCACAGAGCTTACCAACAAATCGGCGTTGGTTGCAAAATACGAAAAGCTGGTAGATAATGATTCTGCTTATGAAATTTTAGTAAGAAGAATGGAGGAAGCGGCTCAGAATGTGGCGCCGGATCAAAAATCGAGGCCGGTGAAAGAAGAACCGGGTGTGTTTGAGCAGGTATTGAAGAGCAGCGCAGGAAGAACTTTTACCAGTACATTGATGAGAGAGGGAGCAAAAGCTATCCTTGGAATGCTGGGATTAGGAGGGGGAAGAAGAAGATAAAAACATATTTTTTCTTATTTTAGCGGGATCGTCGGTATTTTAAGTGGAATTTATCCATAAAATTTATTATATTTAGTTTATAGCAAATGCTTAAGCTTAAATTAAAATTTTAATCAAAAATAAAGTTGTATAAATTTAAATGTATTCAATAATTGATATAGAAAGTAATGGTGCAGGTTACAGAAAAGAATGCATTATAGATATTGCCATTTACAGATATGATGGTCAGAAGATTGTAGACCAGTTCATTTCGCTTGTGAATCCGGAAAGTGATATCACTCCTTTTGTGCAGAAACTGACCAGTATCACCCCAAAAATGGTAAAAACTGCCCCGAAATTCCATGAAATTGCCCGGAGAATCGTTGAAATTACTCAAAATACAACATTAGTCGGACACAATATCGATTTTGATTACAGAATGCTCCGCCAGTCTTTCAATCGCCTGGGTTATGATTTTAAAATCAATACGTTAGATACAATTCCTTTAGCGAAAAAACTAATTCCGGATGAGGTAAGCTATTCTCTGGGGAAACTGGTAAAATCGTTGGGAATTCCTTTGACAAACCATCACAGAGCGGAAGGCGATGCCCGTGCAACGCTGGAACTTTTTAAATTATTGGTTTCAAAAGATACGGAAAACGAGATCATTCAGAAGCAGCATGAGGAAACAAATGCGAAAACGTATATCAACAAAATCAAGGTGTTAACACAAGATCTTCCGAACGAGAAAGGATTTGTGTATTTCCAGGACGAGGAAGGAAAAATTATTTTTTCGGATCACGTTCAGGATATTAATAAATTTTCTAAAAAAGTTTTTAATTCCAAGTCTAAAAGATGGGAGACAATTCAGCAGACGGTTGAGCAGATCAATTTTGAGCTTACCGGAACGGATATTATTGCCAAATTAATTTTAAATTCGAAAGGCATTAAGAAAAGAGAAGTCCTTCCGTTCGGACTTTACCACCGGAACAATAAATATATTGTTGAAAAAAATAAGCTGAATAAAGCTGAAAAACCGATTCTGAAATTCAAATCTTTCACGCAAGGTTCGAAAGCAACACAATTTTTCGGAAAGATTGAGGAATACAGCGATCTCACTACTTTCAAAAAGAAAATCGATTTCAAAAAAAGAAATGAACTTTGGCTCGGACAGGGAAGAAAGTTGGGCGAAAAATTATTCTTAATAATAGAAAACGGGAAGGTAACTTCTTATGGTTTTTACGAGCTTTTTACCCAAATCCAGACATTGAGCAAATTGTCTAAATTAAAAATCGACCTCCTTTTCCAATCCACAGATTTGAATAATGAGCTACAGTTGGCATTGCTTCGTGGCGATTTTGAGACGCTGCCACTGCCGAAATAAGTAATCTTTTATCAGTTCTGTAATATCTTCTCCAAAACAATGAAAATTTGGACTCAATAAATTGCGCAATCTATTATCAATATTGCATTATTATTGATTTTAACCATATTGGTTTTAATTGGAAATTATTTAAATCAATAAAATAAAAAACTTTTAAAATATTCTAAAAAAGCATTTTATTCTGTTAAAGTTAAATTAAAAGAATAATCTTCTATGTGATTGATTTTAAATTATAAACAATTTCTTACTACCTTTGCATTTTCTTATTAACAAAAAAGAAGTTTACTTTATTAATTATGAATTCAAAAGAATTGTTGCAGATTGCCAATGAGTTTGGCACACCGGTGTACGTTTATGATGCTGAATCTATTAAAACTCAATATGAGAAACTTACATCTTCTTTTTTAAAACACACTAAGTTCTTCTATGCTGCGAAGGCTTTGACAAATATTAATATTCTTAAGTATGTCAAGAACTTGGGTGCTTCTTTGGATTGTGTATCGATTAATGAAGTGAAACTTGGACTAAAGGTTGGATTTCCGAAAGAGAAAATATTATTTACACCCAATTGTGTAGATCTTGCTGAAATTGAAGAAGCAATGCAGTTTGGAGTGCACATTAACATCGATAATATTTCTATTCTTGAGCAGTTTGGAAACAAATTCGGGAATACTTATCCGATTTTTGTGAGAATCAATCCGCATATTTTTGCAGGAGGTAATTATAAAATTTCAACAGGTCATATCGATAGCAAATTCGGTATTTCCATTCACCAGCTTCGTCATATCGAGAGAGTGATGAAAACAACGAATCTGAATGTTGAAGGTCTTCACATGCATACGGGAAGCGAGATCAAAGATCCTGAAGTTTTTTTACAGGCTTTGGATATCATGCTTGAACTTTCCGAGCATTTCCCGAATCTGAAATATCTGGATATGGGAAGCGGATTCAAAATCCCTTATCAGGACACTGAAGAGGAGACGGATGTAAAAACGCTGGGTAAAAAAGTAGAAAAAGTAATCTCTGAGTTTTCAAAATCTACAGGTAAAAAATTCGAGCTATGGTTTGAGCCGGGTAAATTTTTGGTTGGAAAAAGCGGTTATCTATTGGTAAAAGCTAATGTCATCAAGCAAACGACGGCTACTGTTTTCGTGGGAGTGAATTCCGGATTCAATCACCTGATTCGTCCGATGTTCTACGATTCTTATCATGTTATTGAAAATTTATCCAATCCAAAAGGGGCGGAAAGAATTTATACCGTAGTCGGAAATATCTGTGAAACAGATACTTTTGCATGGGACAGAAAACTGAATGAAGTAAGAGAAGGCGATATTTTGGCATTCCACAATGCGGGTGCTTACGGTTTTGAAATGAGTTCAAACTTCAATTCAAGATTAAAGCCTGCAGAAGTATTATTCCTGGATGGAAAAGCTCATTTGATCAGAAAAAGAGATGAGTTTGAAGATTTATTGAGAAACCAGATTGAGGTATTGTAGATAAATTAGAATAAATATTTAAAAAGAAACTTCGCCTAACAGTGAGGTTTCTTTTGTTTTTGATGTAATTTTGTTTTGTTTAATCGATAATAATAAGCTTATGAAAACACTAGCATTATTTATAGGTCTTTTTGTATCAAATTTTGCCTTTGCACAATTCGATGTCGAGGAAAGGGATGATAACATGATCACGGAAAACAACAAGAATATTTTAAAAATAGATATCAAAGAGCCATTGTTGCAGGTTGCGGTTAAAAACTGTAACGACTTTAAAGCAGCAAGTTTTGAAGGCGGAATTCCTGTTTACAAGGAAACATTAAGAAAATATATGTACGATTACCTGAACACGGAATTCTATATTTTAAACGGCGATTTTACATTCACCCTTACAATAGACCAGACCGGAAAAGTCACCAATATCGAAGGTTCTCCGAAAGTTGCCAATAGTGAGGTATTCTTTGATGATATGAAATACGTTGTAAGAAGAATCAAGAAAAACTGGACGCCCGCGATGTGTAACGGACAGCCCGTAACATCTCAAGTGAAAATAAAAATGAACTTGTCTTCTATTGCGACGGATGTGTAGAAACGACTTTTTATTAACCATGAAAAAATACTTTTTAATCTTATTCTTATTACTTTTGAGTGGTAAGGCATTCTCACAGGAAACTGCTGTTCAATCACAGGAAACCGGAAATAATTATCAGAAAGCGGAATTTCCGGGTGGTGATGAGGCTTTTCAACAAGAATTTATGAATATGGTATATTCCTATATCGATATGGCTTTATATGCAATTCAGGGACAGGTGACCTTCATTTTTAATATTGATACTAAAGGAAAAATCAACAAAATTGATGTTCTTCCAAAGTTCAAAAACAACGAAATGTTCATCGATGATATGAAATATGCCGCCAAAAAAGTGAAAGGTAAATGGAGCCCAGCCACAAGAAATGGAATTCCTGTAGATTCTAAGTTTGTGATGAAGGTTAATTTTAAGCATAATACATATGATCATGATTAAATTTAATATTCATAAAATCAAGATAAAATAACTTCTGCCATTCTGTCACAAGATTTTGTATCTTTGCAAATTCAAAGAATTCAAAGTTTAATGTTTTAAAGTTAGGAGCTGCATGGCAAATACACTTTAAACCTTAGACTTTAAACCATAAACAGACACTATCGTGCAAGAAAAATATATAGACGAAACAAAACAGGGAGAAGCTTTTGCGATTGCGGAAAAAGCGGGAAACTCTAAGAAATTATTCTTGGAGAGCTATGGTTGTCAGATGAATTTCTCAGATTCTGAGATCGTTGCGTCGATTCTTAATGAACAAGGTTACAACACCACCCTTAAAGTGGAAGAAGCCGATCTTATTCTTCTTAATACATGCTCTATCCGCGAAAAAGCTGAGCAAACCGTGAGAATGCGTCTTTCCCAGTTCAAAAACCTGAAAAAAGAAAAACCGAACATGACAGTCGGTGTTCTTGGCTGTATGGCTGAAAGGCTGAAAACCAAATTCTTAGAAGAAGAACAATTGGTTGACCTTGTGGTAGGACCGGATGCATACAGAGATTTACCCAATTTGTTAAAAGAAACTGAAGACGGAAGAGATGCCATCAACGTAATTCTTTCAAAAGAAGAAACTTACGCAGATATCAATCCTGTTCGTTTGGGTGGAAATGGTGTTACAGCTTTCGTTACCATTACGAGAGGTTGTGATAATATGTGTACATTCTGCGTTGTTCCGTTTACAAGAGGTCGAGAAAGAAGCCGTGATCCACATTCTATTTTAGAAGAATGTAAAAGCCTTTGGGAAAACGGGTATAAGGAAATTACCTTGTTAGGTCAAAACGTAGACTCTTACCTTTGGTATGGGGGCGGACCTAAAAAAGATTTTGCAAAAGCATCAGAAATGCAGAAGGCAACAGCCGTTAATTTTGCTCAGTTGCTTGATTTAGTGGCTAAAGCTGTTCCGGAAATGAGAATCAGATTCTCGACTTCCAATCCTCAGGATATGAGTCTGGATGTATTCAAAATGATGGCGAAGCACGACAATATCTGTAAATACGTTCACCTTCCGGTTCAGAGCGGAAGCAACAATATGCTGGAAGCCATGAACAGACAACATACGCGTGAAGAATATTTAGAATTAATTAGAAAAGCGAAGGAAATTGTTCCTGAAGTGGCTTTTTCTCAGGATATGATCGTTGGTTTCTGCAACGAATCTGAGGAAGATCACCAGGATACATTAAGCTTGATGAAAGAAGTAGAGTATGATTACGGTTATATGTTTGCATATTCAGAAAGACCGGGAACTCCGGCTCACAAGAAAATGGAAGATAATATTCCTGCAGATGTGAAACAGAGACGTCTGGCGGAAGTAATTGCTTTACAGGGCGAATTGTCCAGAAAACGAATGAAATCATATGTTGGAAAAACACACAAAATTTTAATTGAAGGAATTTCCAAAAAGAATAAAAACCAATGGAAAGGAAGAAATTCCCAGAATGCGGTTTGCGTTTTCGATATGCTGGAAGGACAAAAAATTGGTGACATTGTGGACGTTTTTGTGTTTGACAATACGCAAGGCACGCTTTTAGGGGAAACAGTAAAAAACTAATTGGCTTATTCGCCTTAAATAATTAAATAAAAAATTATTATCAATATTAAAATAAACTCAGACAATGGAAAAATTTCATAAATATTGCCTAAGTGTATTGTTGGTAATAATCTGCAGTAATATTTCGGCGCAGATCAGCAACGGATCTGTGGATAGTGAAGATTGCAAGCAGCTGTATGAGCTTTACAATCAGTTTTTAAATCAAAATTGTGAGCGTCCTCAGGAGTTTTGCGTAAAACAAAATCTGGGATATCATTTTGCGATACATGATAAACAGAATGCAATTGATGTTTTTGGAAAACCTTCAGGGAAACCGCAATTTAATTCTTTCAATAATAAAACAGGAGCCGGTTTTTCTGAAAAAGAAAAGCACAACCAGCTTCTGCAGAACTTCGAGAAAAACAGTAAAGAAAACCTCTTTGCTGATATTTTATATTTTAAAACTAAAGTTTCAAAGGTCAGAAACAAAGATTATTTAGAGGTAATTGGTTAAAAAAAAGACAAAGCAATTTTTAAACTAATTAACAGACCTGCAGCTTATAAATGCAGGTTAAACTTAAAATCAATAATCTAAATTTTATGAGTACCGAGTTACAAAATATAAAAAACCGTTTCGGAATTATCGGAAATTTTCCGGCTTTAAATCGTGCTTTGGAAAAAGCAATTCAGGTGGCACCCACAGATATTTCTGTCCTGGTGATCGGAGAAAGTGGGGTGGGTAAAGAATTTATTCCGAAAATCATTCATTCAGAATCCAAAAGAAAACATCAGCCGTATATTGTCGTAAACTGTGGTGCAATTCCGGAAGGAACCATCGATTCAGAATTGTTTGGTCACGAAAAAGGAGCATTCACGGGAGCTACGGCAACCAGAAAAGGGTATTTTGAAGTAGCAGACGGCGGGACGATTTTCCTTGATGAGGTAGGAGAGCTGCCTTTGCAGACGCAGGTTCGTTTGTTGAGAGTGTTGGAAAGCGGCGAATTTATGAAGGTAGGTTCTTCACAGGTTCAGAAAACGAATGTAAGAATCGTTGCCGCGACCAATGTTAACATGATGAAAGCCATTCAGGATGGGAGATTCCGTGAAGATTTATACTATCGTTTGAATACGGTGCAGATCGATATGCCGCCTTTGAGAGAAAGAAAAGGCGATATTCATCTGTTATTCAGAAAATTTGCGATAGATTTTGCTGAAAAATACAGAATGCCTGAACTGGAATTGGAGCCAGGCGCAGTGCATTATATCGAAAATTATACTTTCCCGGGAAACATCCGTCAATTGAGAAATTTGGTAGAACAAATGACCGTGGTGGAAAGAAACAGACACGTAAGCGTTGAAAAACTCGCAGAGTACATCCCGATGGAAACTCATCTTCCGATGGTGGTAAATACTCCGAATTCCCAAAAACAAAGCGATTTCAGCAGTGAAAGAGAAATCATGTACAAAATTCTCTTTGATATGCGAAACGATATTAATGATTTAAAATCCTTAACTTCGGAATTGATAAAGAATCGCGGAACTTCTGATCTGAGCAATCATGAGAAAAATTTGATTAATAGAATTTATACTCCTGAAACCCAGCAGAATGTAGCGCCGAATTCTCTGTTGTATTTTGAGAATAGTAGTAATAATGATGCTCCTGTAATTCAGAATCCGACCATTATTTCAAGTCCGGAAGAGAGCTATGAAGATATCGAAGATATTGAAATTGAGGAAAACAGACCGGAATCTTTATCTCTTCAAAATAATGAAAAAGATCTCATTATCAAAGCATTGGAGAAGCATAAGGGACGCAGGAACAAAGCTGCAGACGAATTGGGAATTTCACAGAGAACATTATACAGAAAAATAAAACAATATAACCTCGAAGAATAAAAAAAATTAATTATGATGAAAATTAGCGCAAAGCCAATCAATTTTAAGTTCAATGATTACTTGAGCAACGGATACGAATTTTTAAAGAATAATTTCGGAAACCTGTTTGTCGCGTTTTTACTTTGCATTGTTATGTCGATCATCCCGTTTTGCAGCTTTTTAGCAATTGGGAATTTTTACAAATACTGCAGAAATTTGAAAGCGGGAAGACAGGCAAGCCCTGGAGATATCTTCAATTTTGACGATTTCATGGCATATTTCGTGTTACAGCTTATCCTTATTGGGGCAGTTTTGCTGCTATGTTTTCCCATGATGATCTTTATGCCTGTTGCAGCAATGGCCAACGGAGGAGAACCTTCTGCGGGATTGCCGATATTTGTGGTGATTTATATGATTGCTATGTATATCGTAATCTTAATCGTTTCACTTAAAGCATTTTATATGATAGGATTAATATCTTTAGGTGGAGTAAGAGATATCAAAACAGCATGGCAGATGTCTTCAACAATGTCAAAAGGAAATTTATTGTCAATATTCTTATTTTCACTTGTTGTGAGTATTCTTGGGCAATTGGGGATTTTAGCCTGTGGTATCGGTCTTTTCCTTACATTGCCATTTGTACATACCTCTCATTATTTTGCTTATGAAGATGCACTTCAGCAAGTCGGAAATGACGAAATAAAAGAAATCGGATCTAAAAATGAATTTTAAAGTTAAAAATATCAAAATCAAACAGCCAAAATTTTCATGGCTTTTATTGTTGTGTTTAGGAGTTCTGCACTCTTGCTACAGTTTTACAGGATCATCTTTAACGGATGAAAAAACTGTGCAGATCAACGAATTTCCAAACAATGCTGCTTTGGTGAATCCTACATTATCACAGCAGTTTTCTACCGATATTCAAAACCGATTTTTACAAAGAACAACCTTAAAAGGAACAAAGGAAAATCCTGATATTCTGATTGAAGGGGAGATCACAGATTATTCGATCACGCCTACAACGATCAGTTCCACAACAGTTCCGACAAATTCCGGAGGAACGATTCAGGAATCTCAGAATAAACTGACAATCACGGTGAAAGTACATTATGAAAATAAACTTCACCCGGATTCAAGTTTCGACAGAACATATTCTGATGAAGCTGTTTTCAACAGCAACTTGTCGCAGTCTGAGATTGAAAGCTCTCAGGTGAAAATAGCGACAGACAGAATTATAAATAAGATTTTTAACGACATCGTAGCGAATTGGTAAAATGAATCATAGAGTTTTAGAATTATTAAAGGCCCCAAAAAACATTCAGTCAGAGGATCTAGATCTTCTGAAAGAGGAGATTAATTCTTTCCCCTATATTCAAAATATCAGAGCTTTATACTTGTATGGAGTGCATCTTCATGATAAAGAAAATTATCAGAAAGTACTTTCTACAACGGCTGCTTATACCACCGATAAAAAAATTCTTTATCAGTTAATTAATGGTAAAATCCAGCAAAAACCAAAGCCTGAAATTCAACCGGAACTGGCAAAGGAAAAGATAATTCCTACCGAAAATCCGCTTAAAGTTTTGTATCAGTCAAAAGCTACCGGTTTCCCGATAAAAAGGGAAGAACCGCAGCATACGGAAATTCAGCCTGAAATTGTTGAAGAACCAAAAGCTCAGACAGCCGATCCAAAAGAAGAATCCCGCATACATCCGGATCCAAAACCGGAAATCAAACATCTGTATGTAAAAGGAGAGCGAAACAGGATTTTATTTGAAGGTGAAGAAGACTTCCTGGATGATGATACTGTTGAAACTATTGATCTTGAATCGACATTGGAATCCGGGTCAATCGTTACTCAGAAAGCCGAAATAAAACAGGAAAATATTCAGCCGGAAGAAATCTCTGCTGAAATTGCAAGTAAAGATGAAGCTGAAGAGATTGAAGAATTCACTCCTGAAACCATTATTGAAGAAGAAAAAATAGCTTCTGAGGCTGAAAAAGAAGAAATTTTAGACGAATCTCAGTTAAGTTTTCATGAAACTGCATCTTTTATGGCTGAAAATCAGATTGATGAGGTTGAAGAGGAAAAGGTTGAAGTTAAGGCAGACAATATAATTAAAGCCGAAGAAACAGCAGATTTCACTCCTGAAAAAATCATTAATGAAGATAAAATTTCATCGGAAGAAGAGGAAAAATCTGTTCGTGATGATGAAGAACTAAGTTTTCATGGAATGGAATCTTTCTTACCTGAAGTAAAAATTAATGCTAATGCTGAAGAAGCAAAAACAGAAATTCCCAAAACCAGCATCAACAAACACGAAGACGAAATGCGTCGTCTGATCGAGGAGGTTGAGAAAAAAATGAAGGAAAAAGCGGCTTCTCAGGAAATTAAAAAAGAAGAAGAATCAGAAGATATCGGGCACGACATCAGTTTTGCAGAAACTCAAAGTTTTGAAGTAAAACCCATAGAGCCGGAAGCAGAAAATAGAGTTGAAACTGTTCAGCCTGAAGTTGTTGAAGAGCCCCAAAAAGAAATTATTGCAGAGAAAAAAGAAACTCCAAAAGAAGAAACTCCAACCGAAGCGAAATCTACTTGGAAACCAATGTCTTTTGAATCTAATCTTCCGGATTCTCTACTCAATAAATCAGCAGAAACTCCTCAGCCAAAAGCCGAACCCGTTGTTCCTAAAACGGAAATTGTAGAAAAGGAAACAGAAAAAAAAGAAGCTCCAAAACAGGAAGAAATTTTACCTGAAGTTGAAGAAATTCCTGAATTTACCAAAGATAAATCCGAAAAGTTTGAGGAACTTACAGAAGAACTTCAAATTGACAAAGAAGCACCTATCATAGAAGAAACTTCTGAGAAACAAGAAGTTCCGGTGATGAATGTGTCTTTTTTTGGATCCGATATTGCAAAATGGATGACACCGGAGCCTGCAAAAGAGGAACAAACGGAACCTGAAGAAAATGTAAATACAACAGAAGAAATTCCTGCTAAACCAGAAGCCGTACAACCAACTCCTTCGGACAGCAATATTCCGGGATTCATCAACACGTGGCAAAGCTGGCTGAAAATCGACAGAACTCCTGAAAACGAAAAAGAAAAGCTGGAAGTAAAGAGCAAAGTGATTGAAACTTTCATCGAGAATAATCCAAAAATCAGTCAGTTAAAAGAAGAAAGCAGTTTCGTTGTAAGGGAAAAAGGAGACGATATTTCACATTTAATGACTGAAACGTTGGCGAATCTTTATTTTGAACAGAAATTGTATACAAAAGCCATCAAAGCATTTGAAACCCTGATCAGAAAGACGCCTGAAAAGAAAGCGTACTACGAAACTAGAATCCAGGAAATAAAAGATTTTAGAACTAAAGGATAAGATTGATCATAATGAATATTTTAGTAATTACACCTTTCGAAATAATATTTGCAGCCATTGCAGTGATCGTATTATATATTTCAGCCATTACGGTTTTATTTAAAACAAAATCAGGTATTTTGCCTTATTTGGCACTGATTCTTTTTCCGGTGATTGGCCCTTTGGGAATCATTTTCGGAAATCAATTAAATAAAACAAAATAAAAATAAAAGCGGCGGAAATTTTTCCGCCGCTTCTTTTATGTATGATCGATTACATCTTTATTACGCCTTAATTTTCGCCAAGCTTTTCGCCCTACAAAAATAACAACTATTACCAATGCAATGGCACAAATCCCAGCGATAATGGGGGCTGCCATTGCCAAAACAGACATAATTCCCGCTCCTGCAGTTTCCGTAGTTCCCACCACAGAATTTCCCAGTCCGCCCGTCGTAGCAGTCGATGCCGCCCGAATTCCTGCAAATCCCGAACTTATGGTTGCCGCCGTTCCGCCTCCCGCAATCAGAGCCAATGCCCACTGCGGAAACGTTCCTAAATCTGCAAACTGACTTGCAAATAAAACAGATCCCGCAACAGTAGCCATCGGAACCGAAACCGTATCCAGCAAATGATCGACAAAAGGGATGTAATACGCAAGAATTTCCACGATGGTCGCAATTCCTGTAGTAATTAATGTTGGAAGTCCGGCAAGCCATTCAAAATGCTCATTCATGGGAATCCAGTGAAGATAAGAAGCCAGGCTTACGGCAAACATCGGAAGAAAAACCCGGAAACCCGTTGCAGCAGCCAAGCCGATGCCAATAAATGCACTTATCACATAAGGTAAATAAGGAACGTTGTCTAACATATTAATTTTCAGATTTGTTTTTTATAAAGTTACAAAAAATAAATTCTCAAAATCAACAAGAGATCATTAAAAAAATAACCACAATCATCTGTAAAAATCAGTGTAATCTGTGGGGGGAAAAATAACCACAAATTTTTCGAAAATAAAATAAACTAAGGTTTTTTCTGAGCCTGACAAAGCTTAATAAACTGTTCCTGAACATCCTGAAATTTCTCAGGCATTTCCGGAGAAACCCAAAAAAGCATCGCCATCGTCTTGTCGCCAAAAGTTTCTTTAAACAGATCTTTATTCAGACGGTAACATTCTCTCAGAAGTCTTTTTATACGATTTCTGTGAACGGCTCTTTTGAAATATTTTTTAGAAACGGAAACCGCAAATTTTGTACTTTCGATCGGTACCGTCGGTTTATTTTTAAGGATAATAATTCTCAAATTCCCATTCGTTTTCCATTTACCTTTTTCGAAAAGTAAAGTGATCTCAGCATTTTTTTTGAGTTTTTCGGCTTTGGGATATTTGAAATTTGTCATTTACGGAGTGTAAATATAAGGGAATTTTATTTGTTTGGAAGATGCTTCGAGAACTTTAGCGTGACATCGTTAACAAATTAACCGCTAAAAAAACAGTTAGCATTAGAAATGTCATGCCGAGGCTCTCGAAGCATCTAAATGTTATAATTTTAATCTTTTTTAATTAAATGATTAATAACTTCCGCTGCTGCATACAACCCAAAAATCGCAGGAATAAAGCTGATCGTCCCGTAAAAAGATCTTTTATAGTTGGTTCCGTCTGTCATTTTCAGGCTGTCTTCATTTTGAAGCTCATTAGAAAAAACGCAACGAATTCCTTTGTTTATTTTTTCTTTTTTCAGCCTTTTTCTTACCTGTTTGGCAAGATAGCAATTGTGGGTTTTACTGAGATCCCTTACCATCACCTTGCTCGGGTCGCTTTTTCCGCCGGCGCCCATAGAACTTACTACTTTTATTTTTCTTCTTCTTGCAGCGATTAATAAGGTTAATTTTGGTGTTACACTGTCGATACAGTCAAGAATATAGTCAAATTTTCCTTCATCTAAAATCTGGTGCATTCTTTCGGGATTCAGGAATTCATTGATTTTGGTTAAGTTAAGCTTCGGATTAATATCTAAAAGTCTTTCGGCAACCACCTCTACTTTGTGCATTCCTACGGTGGAGTGTAAAGCGGGTAACTGTCTGTTTATGTTGGTGATATCAACAGTGTCTCCATCTACGATGGTCATATTTCCGACGCCTGCTCTTGCCAGAAATTCGGCAGCGAAGGAACCTACACCACCCAAACCGACAACAAGTACTGTCGCTTTATTCAACTTTTCCAATCCTTTTTCCTTGATAAGAAGCTCCGTCCTTTCCAGCCAATATTTATCCATTTTTTATCGTCTCTAAATTTTCTAAGATTTGTTTATTTAAATTTTCCAGAGAAATTTCCTTTATTTCAGATACTTTCCGGTACAATTCTTCGATATTGAAATCTTCATTGTCTGTTTCTAAAAAGATTTTGTCTAAAGGAGTAATTTTCAAAGTATTTTGCAAAGATAAATTATACAAAACAGCATTTCCAAAACTCAGATAAAAATTATTTTTAAGCAAATCTTCCGCAATACTTTGTTTTTTATTAAAACCATGAATGATCATCGGTTGTTTGGCGAATTTTTTAAAGGAAATCACCTCATAAAATTTTCGTACACAATGAATGATCACAGGCTTTTTCACTTCATTTGAAATGGTAATCTGCCTTAAAAAAACATCTCCCTGGATTTTCTGGTCAATTTCTACAAAAGAATCCAACCCGCATTCTCCGATGGCAAAACAATTTTCCGTAATGTTTGATTCCAGCCAATTGAACTGATTTTCAAGATCATTCACCTCAATATCTTTCGGATGGATGCCGATTGAATATGGAGAATCCGCCGGAATGCCCTTCCAATCGAGGTTGTAGATTCCGCAAGAAATATTTTTTTTATGATGATGAAAATCAAAAAATTCCATTTTCAAAAATACTATTAATTTAGAATTAACGTAAATTTCTTAAACAAACGTTTATAAATCTGTTAAAAATTTCTTAACTTTACTCAAAGTACACTTCATGAAGAAAAAATTTACAGAAAAACAAATCCACATTTTAGACATAGCCGAAGAGCTGATTGCAAAAAAAGGTTACGAAGGCACATCCGTAAGAGACATTTGTTCCAAAGCCAATATCAACGTTGCGA
Source organism: Chryseobacterium wanjuense (assembly GCF_900111495.1). Taxonomy (NCBI): domain Bacteria; kingdom Pseudomonadati; phylum Bacteroidota; class Flavobacteriia; order Flavobacteriales; family Weeksellaceae; genus Chryseobacterium; species Chryseobacterium wanjuense. The sequence goes on from NZ_FOIU01000002.1 coordinate 834,703, forward strand.
TGATCTCTTATTATTTCGGTTCCAAAGAAAAGATGATGTCGTATCTCTATCAGTACAGGGTATTGAAAACCAGAGAAAATTTTTCAGAATTTGCCGATACCATTAAAGACGGAAAACCGGAAATGCAGATGAAAGAAATTATTAAATATATTGTCGCTCAGTTATTTAAATATAATTATTTTCATGGATTTGTCACCCAGGAACTTCGCCACACCGACAATTTAAAGGATGAATTGCTGGATTTTTATCAGCTTTTTGTTAAAAAATTAGATGAAGTCATTAAAAAAGGCGTGGCTTCCGGAGTTTTTACCTTTACCCCAAAACCTGAAGATATTCTTACGACGATTATAGGCTCGACATTGTTTGTCATCCGCAACAGAAATTTTTACGAGCTTTATGTTCCGAACAAAAGCGAGGAAACTTACTCGAAAGAAGCCGAAAAAAAAGTGAGAATGAATCTTTTAATGAGTGTTTTTGCAATTTTGGGATACGCTGCAGACTAAAATTACGTTAAATAATCATAAAAAAAAATCTATTGGCAAAAAAGTTATATTTTTGCAAATTAGTAAATCGGCTGTATAATCCGAAAACTGTTGAATTTTTATATGAAAAAATATATTTTAGGTCTTTTTGCTGTATCTGTAGTGGCGTCATGCGTGAGTCAGCAGGAAAAAGCGATGAAAAGTGCTGATAAGAATTTCATTTTGAAAGCAGCTAATGAAAACTTTGCTAAAAAGAAGTGGAAGAATGCTTTGGCGCTTTATGACAGGCTTCCGAATCTTGTGGCAGGAACGGATGATGCTCCGAATGTGGTTTTTAATTCTGCATATGCGAATTATTATGATAAAAACTACAAATTGGCGGGTCACCAATTTAAGAACTTTTCCATAAGCTTTCCTCAGGATAGCAGAAAGGAGGAGGCGGCTTATATGTCGGCTTTATGTTACTACGAAGGATCTATGGATTATAACCTGGATCAGTCGAGTACGGAACTGGCAATTAATGAGCTTCAGGACTTTTTGAACAATTATCCGAATTCGGAAAGATCTAAAAATATCAATACTCTTATCGAGGAATTGTCTTATAAGTTGGAGTTTAAATCTTACGAAAATGCAAGACAATATTTCAGTATGGGAGATTACAAGGCTGCCAACGTAGCTTTGGAAAATGTACTGGAAGATTTCCCGAGTACAAAACTTCGTCCGAAAATTTATGATTATATCGTAAAATCCCGTTATGAGCTGGCTACAAAATCTGTTTATGACCTTAAAGATGAGCGTATTGAAAACGCATTGGCTTTTACAAGACAGATCGAAAAAGAAATGCCGAATACCGATGTTGCGAAAACAGCTTTAGACATCAGAGAAAAACTTGAAAAGGAAAAGAAAGATTTTGTTGTCGTTAAAAAACAGACGGAAGCAAGAATCGCAGCTTTAACGGAAAGACAAAAAAAGCTGGAAGCGAAGAACGCTGAAAAGACAAAAACGGAACAACAAATGAAAGATCAGGTAGATGCAGAGAAGAAAGCAATGCAGATCCAGAGGGATAGTGCGGCACTTCAGACACCTCCGCCGGCAGCGACTTTCAAAATTCAAAGATAATTCGTAAATTTGCGAACTTAAATAAAATTAATATTCTCAAAATGAGTGTAAAAGATACAAAAGCAGAAGTAAACACGATTACTTACGATAAGGATAAGATTGAAGACAAAGTAGGTTCAATCTACGAAGCGATTGTTATCATGGGAAAGAGAGCAGAACAGATCAACGCTGAAATTCGTACAGAATTGCACAATAAGCTTGATGAGTTTGCAGTTCACAATTCTACATTAGAAGAAGTTTTCGAAAACAGAGAGCAGATCGAAATCTCTAAACATTACGAAAAACTTCCGAAACCAACTTCTATTGCGATCGAAGAGTGGCTAAACGAAGACATTTACTTCAGAAAAACTGAAGAAAGAAAATAAAAACCGGTGTGTTTTTTATATATGAAGGTCATAAAGGAAATGAGTTCTTTTATGACCTTTGTTGTTTCCATGTGTTTGTGAGAAAAAATAAGTAATTTAGTATTTTAAAAAATTAAAACTAAATGAGTCTTTCTGGGAAAAAAATTCTCATCGCGATTTCTGGGGGAATTGCTGCTTTCAAAATTCATTTTCTCATCAGAGATTTTGTGAAAAAAGGAGCGGAAGTTCAGGTAATTATGACTCCTGATGCAGAACATTTTGTGACCAAACTGAGCATTTCAACATTATCGAAAAACCCTGTTTACACAGATTTTTATGGTGACAACGGAAGCTGGAACAGTCATGTGGAAATGGCTTTGTGGGCAGATGTCATGGTTGTGGCGCCTTGTACGGCAAATACATTGGCTAAAATGGTTCACGGGATTTGTGATAATTTGCTTATTGCAACCTATATGTCTGCAAAATGTCCCGTATTCATTGCGCCTGCGATGGATCTGGATATGTATGCTCACCCTTCCACAATAAAAAATCTGGAATTGGCTGAAAGCTATGGACACATCATCATCCCTGCGGAAAACGGAGAACTGGCCAGCGGATTGATCGGACAGGGAAGATTGGCAGAACCGGAAACAATTGCAAAAGCGGTAGAAGATTTTTTTGATGCAAACCGTACAAAAACATTGGAAGGAAAAACGGTTTTAATTACCGCCGGGCCAACTTACGAAGCCATTGATCCTGTACGTTTTATCGGAAATCATTCTTCCGGAAAAATGGGATTTTCTTTGGCTGAAGAAGCAGCAAAAAGAGGAGCTAAGGTTATCCTGATCTCGGGACCGAGCTCTCAGTCAATTAATAATAAAAATGTTGATGTACATAAAGTTACGTCTGCAAAAGAAATGCTGGCGAAAGTATTCGAATTTTATGATAAAATAGACATCGGAATTGCCAGTGCCGCCGTTGCAGACTACGCTCCGAAGGATGTTGCGAAGGAAAAAATCAAAAAAGATGATGATAATCTTACGATTGAATTAGTAAAAAATCCTGACATTCTCAGAACAATGGGAGAGAAGAAAACGCATCAGTTTTTGGTAGGTTTTGCTTTAGAAACGCAGAATGAAGAAGAGAATGCCAAAGGAAAATTAGCCAAGAAAAATCTGGATATGATCGTTTTAAACTCACTTCGAGATGAAGGTGCCGGTTTTAAAAATGATACCAATAAAATAAAAATATTCACCCCGACGGAAAAGAAAGAATTTGACCTGAAATCTAAAGATGATGTAGCCAAAGATATTTTGGATTTCGTTGAAGCTCAACTTTTAAAATAATTTTAATAAATTTCCGTTCTCAATTTTTAATAGATAATGAAAAAAATTTTAAGCATATTTTTACTTCTGTTTTTATTTAATCTTAATTTTTCTCAGGAATTATTAGCCACTGTTCAGGTAAATTCCCAGCAGATCGGGGGAACCAACCAGTCGGCTTACAAGGCATTGGAGAAAAGTCTTAGAGATTTTATCAACAATACGAGCTGGACAGGGAAGAAACTTCAGAATTTTGAAAAAATTAAATCCAATTTTGCGATCGTTATCACAGAAAGGGAAGGGAACCGTTTCAGAGGAAATATTGTGGTTCAGGCAGTTCGCCCGGTTTTTAATACAACCTATGAATCCCCGCTGATCAATCTTCAGGATACAAGGTTTTCGTTCGATTATGTAGAAAATGAGAATCTTATTTTTAATGAAAGACAGTTTTCCGGAAAAAATTTAATTGATGTTATCAGTTTTTATATATATATAATTTTAGGATACGATGCAGACAGCTTTCAATCGATGGGTGGAACCCAATGGTTTCAAAAAGCTCAGCAGATTGCACAAAACGGAGAATCTCAGAATACGTATGAAGGGTGGAAGCTGATCAAAGAACCAAGAGGCCGTTCCGTCCTGATCAAAGAAATAATGAGTCCGAACTGGAGCCAGGTGCGTGCAACGATGTACACTTATCATAGAGCCGGTCTGGATAATTTATTCAACCAGGATCAGGCTGCAGCAAAAAAAGTGATTTTTGATGCCTTAATGCAGTTGAAAATGTATGAAAACACCTTCCAACAATCTTATTACTTCAATCTTTTCCTGGATAATAAGTCTGACGAAATTTTTAATATCTTCAATTCAGGGAATAACGGGGGAATTGCACTTGCCGATCTCAAAAACGAAATGACCATTCTCGCTCCAAAATACACAGAAGAGAAATGGAGTAAGTGGAAACAGTAATGTTAACTTGAATCCTGAAGTCTAAAGTTCTATATTTGCAATAGCTAAGTAATCTGCTATTATCAATGCTTTCGAGAATTTATATTAAAAACTTTGCCCTGATTGATACCCTGGAGGTATCACTGCACAATGGTTTACAGGTGATCACTGGTGAAACTGGTGCCGGAAAATCTATTATTTTAGGTGCTTTGCGGCTTATTCTGGGGGAAAGGGCAGATGTGAAGTCGATCTCAAATGCAGAAGAAAAAAGCATTGTAGAGACAGAATTTGCTTTAAATAATCAATTCAAAAAATTCTTCATCGAAAACGATCTGGATTACGAGCTTCAGACAATTATCCGAAGAGAAATTCTGCCTTCCGGAAAATCCAGGGCATTCATCAATGATGTTCCGGTGACGCTGGATATCTTGAAAGAATTATCTTCTCAACTGATTGATATTCATTCTCAATTTGAAACATCCAATCTTTTTACTTCAGAATATCAGTTTAAAATTATCGACGGACTTTCCGGAAATAAACAGATTATCGAAGAATATCAGAAAGAGTTTTCAGATTTTCAAAGTTTAAAGATTCAGCTTAAAAAATATCAGACTCAGCTTTCCGAAACCAATAAAGAAAGCGATTACAAAGAATTTTTGTTAAACGAACTGGAAGAGCTGAAATTGGATGATGTAGATTATGAAGATCTGCAAAACCAGCTTTCTATCCAGGAAAATGCAGAGATGATTTCTGAAAATCTGGTTCAGGTTTTATCGAGATTCCATCAGGAAGAAGTCGGGATCTTGTCTTTTTTTAATGAAGCTAAAAACAAACTTTCAAAAATCGCAGAGGTTTCAAACGGATTTGCGGAGCTTGATGGCAGGCTGGAAACTTCTTTTGTTGAATTAAAAGATATCATTTCCGAGCTCGAAAATGAAGCGGAAAAAATTGAAATCAATCCTGAAAATTTAGCGATACTTTCCGAACTTAATAATAAAATCAACGCATTATTTCTAAAGCATAATGTTGTTGGTATTACGGAATTAAAGGAAATCAGAGATCAATTGGCAGGTGAACAGAAAGGTGCCTCCGAACTGGAAGCCCTGATTGCAGGCATTGAAGAAAGTATTTCTAAAAAAGAAAAAACACTTCAGACTTTAGCCGAAAAATTGTCTAAAAACAGAAAGAAAAATATTCCTGTTTTCATTAAAAAAGCAGAAGAGCTGCTTAAAAAACTAGGGCTGGAAAAGGCGAAAGTTGATATAGAATTGCAGGATTCTCCTGATTTCAACCAATTCGGAAAAGAAAATATCCAGCTTTTGTTCCAGGCGAATTCCGGTTTTCCTTTAAGACCGATTCAAACGGCTATTTCAGGCGGTGAAAGATCAAGAGTAATGCTGGCGGTAAAGAAAATCATTGCCGAAAGCGACGATCTTCCTACCTTGATTTTAGATGAAATCGACACCGGAGTTTCAGGAAAAGTAGCCGAAGAAATCGGAAATCTGATGCGTGAAATGTCCGCAGATATGCAGCTGATCGTTATCTCTCACCTGGCGCAGGTTGCCGCGAAAGGAAATAATAACTACAAAGTGGTAAAACAGGATGTTGCGGGTAAAACTCAATCCACAATCGTTCCTTTGAGCGACGACGAAAAGCTGAACGAAATTGCCCAACTACTTTCCGGAAGCAAGATCACGGAAGCGGCTTTGGCACAGGCGAAAGAGCTTATTGGATAAAGTTTGAAATAACATTTCAATCTCACATCATTAGAGAAATTACTTCAAAAAACATTTAGTGTTTAGAGATATCATCCTCAAGCCCTTAAAGGATTTATGCAAATATATCTTTTAAAATAGAACAAAATCCTGTAACATATTTTGCATTATATTTACTAATGTAAAAAAAATAACTATGTTTTTTAAATTCCTGAGATTAGAGTTCAAAAGTTTTTTTCGTGGTTCTTCTTTAGGGATCAATCTGGCGATGAAGATTCTCCGTTTTATCGGGATTCTTTATTTTATGGCGTGTTTTGCGGGAGCTGCATTCCTTATATTTTTCTTAACTCAGGAAAAAATGCAACAGAATCCGGTGAAAATTGTCTCCAGATTTTTAATTGCAGCCTGGGCGGTTGACTTGATTATCAAATATTTGTGGCAGGAATTGCCGACGCAAAATATCAAGCCTTTTCTTACCCTCAATATTTCTAAGAAAACATTGGTCAATTATATGTTAACCAAGACTTTTCTATCTGTATTCAGCTGGCTCAATTCTTTATTCTTCATTACTTTTTGTGGAATTGCCCTTTTTTATGGGTATAGTTTTACAGGGATCTTGGGATGGTTTGTCGGTGTCTCGCTGCTGTTTTATCTTAATAATTTTATCAATATCATTTTTAATGATAAAGAAACGGTTGCCATTGTTATCGGCTGTATTATTACGGCGGTTGCAGGTTTAACTTACTATAATATCGTTCCCGTACTAGATTATTCCGAAAGATTTTTCTTTAATTTTTATGAAAGACCTTATCTTACTGTGATACCGATCATTTTGTTTTTTGGTTTATGGAAGATCTGTTTTCATCATATCCATAAAGTTTTTTATCTGGATCAGGGGCTTGAAGCAAAAAAGGCAGTCGGAAAAACGGAAAATATTGCTTTTTTAAATAAATACGGTGCCATCGGAACTTTCATTAATAATGATATTAAAATGCTGAAACGTAATAAAGTGACAAAAGGCATTCTACTCGGAAGTTTTATGTTCCTTTTTTACGGATTGCTGATGTTCACTTCATCTATCTACAAAACTCCGGCGATGATGATGTTTATGGGATTGTTTGTGACGGGAGGTTTTCAATTCATGTTTGGGCAGAGGGTTCCGGCTTTTGACAGCTCTTATTACCCTTTGATGATGACGCTTAATGTTCCTTACAAAGAATATTTAAAGGCAAAATGGTGGCTTATGAATATCGTGACAGCTGCTTCCATCGTGGTGGCATTGTGTTATGCCTATTTTGGTTGGAATGTTTATTTAACGTTCTTTGCGGCAGGATTGTATAACATCGGGGTCAATTCCCAGTTTACGCTTTGGTCGGGAGCTTTCAACAAAACACAGATCGATCTTAATGCTAAAGAAAAAAGATTCGGACAAAAAAATAGCTTTAATATAAAGGCATTGTTACTGTTAATTCCAAAAATGTTTCTGCCGATGGCCGTTTTCGCAATTGTACAACGTTTCTTCGGAATCGAAGCCGGGGTTGCGAGTGTTGCAGTGATGGGCTTGATCGGGTTTTTATTAAGAGAAAAGATTTTCGATACCATCGTAAAACATTACAAAGTAGAAAAGTACAGTACATTAGAAGCATTCAAAAACAAAGATTAATATGATTACTATCAATAATTTATCAAAAACATACGGAAAAGCAACCGTTTTAAATATCGAGCATCTTGAAATTCCCAATGGAGAAACTTTCGGTCTGGTAGGAAACAACGGAGCAGGGAAAACAACTCTTTTCAGCTTGATGTTGGATCTTATCCAGGCGACAACCGGTTTTGTAAGCATCGACGGAATCAAGGTAAGTGAGTCTGAAGCATGGAAAAATAAAGTTTCAGCTTTTGTGGACGATTCTTTCCTCATCGGATATTTGACGCCGGAGGAATATTTCTATTTCATCGGAGAACTGAGAGGGCAGAACAAAGCTTCGGTAGATGAATTTTTAAAACAGTTTCATGATCTTTTTAATGGTGAAATTTTAAATTCAGGGAAATATGTCCGTGATTTATCCAAAGGAAACCAGAAGAAAGTAGGAATTGTAGGAGCCATTATCGGAAATCCTGAAATCATTATTCTGGATGAGCCTTTTGCCAATCTTGATCCTTCTACACAGATCAAATTGAAGAATTTAATTAAAGAATTATCAAAACAAGACGGGGTAACCTTCCTTATTTCCAGCCACGATCTTTCGCATACGACAGAGGTATGCAACAGGATTGTTGTTGTGAATAAAGGGTTATTGGTAAAAGATATTCAGACCAATCCGGAAACTTTGAAAGATCTTGAGCAGTACTTTGCAGATCAGATTTCTAGTCCGCTGGAAGCTGTTGAGGTCTCTGATTTAAAATAATCGATATAAATTAAACCTTCAAGGTTTGAATAAGTAAAAACTAATAATAATGAAAATAGAATCGCAAAACGTCACCGACTATCCGAACAGCAATACAATTTTCATGGTTTGGAGATTGGTAGATGATCCCAAGCTGAAGGAAATTTTCCAGCAATTAAGCGCTTTGGTATTGAATCTTAATAATTCCGTTTTCAACAGATTTCCCGACAGCAGGGCGAGCTGCGTGATGGGAATCGGGCATAATGCATGGAAAATCCTGGAGCTTCCGACTCCGCTTCCCAAAGAACTGGTGAATTTTGAAGAAATCAGAGGAGATAAGCATACCGCAGTTTCAACACCGGGAGACTTGCATTTTCATTTGAGGGCAGACGATAAAAGTATCATTTTTGATATGGCGATTGAGATTTCAAAATTATTAACGCCAGTTGCGGAAAGTATTCTGGAAATTCATGGATTTAAATATTGGGACGACCGTTCAATTCTCGGTTTTGTAGACGGAACGGAAAATCCGCACAATGAAGACCGGGATTTTTTCGCTAAAATAGGGGACGAAGATTTACAATATAAAGGAGGAAGTTATCTTTTTACTCAAAAATACCTTCACAATATCAACGCTTGGAGAAGTCTTTCGGTAGAGGAACAGGAGAAAGTAATCGGTCGGTCGAAGGAAAATGATATTGAAATGTCTGATGATGTAAAACCTTCCAATTCTCACATCGCATTGGCAAATATCGAAGGCGAAAACGGCGAAGAATTAAAAATTGTAAGAGACAACATGCCTTTCGGGAGTCCTTCCATGGGTGAATTTGGAACTTATTTTATTTCTTATGCGAGTACTTTCAGCACTACAAAAAAAATGCTGACGAATATGTTCATCGGTGATCCTCCGGGAAACCATGACCGGATTTTAGATTTCAGTACGGCAGTTACGGGAACGCTTTTCTTTATTCCGACAAAAAATATGCTGGATGATTTTTCAGGCTAAACAAAATAAAAACCTCAGAATTTCTGAGGTTTTCTAACATTTAATCTATCAATTAAAAAATCATTTTATTTTAAACTTCCCACCATATCTTCCGGTTTTACCCACTCGTCAAATTGCTCGGCGGTTAAAAGTCCCAGATTTACGGCTTCTTCTTTTAAAGTAGTTCCGTTCTTGTGGGCGGTTTTTGCGATTTTTGCTGCATTTTCGTAACCTATATGAGTGTTCAAAGCAGTTACCAGCATCAAAGATTTATCAACCAGTTCTTTGATTCTTTCATGATTTGGCTCAATTCCCACTGCACAATGGTCGTTAAACGAGATGCAAGCATCAGCAATTAATTGAGCAGATTGTAAGAAATTGTAAGCCATCACAGGTTTGAAAACGTTCAATTCATAATTTCCCTGAGTTCCTGCAAATGAGATCGTTGTATCATTTCCTAACACCTGAGCGCAAACCATTGTCATCGCTTCATTTTGTGTAGGATTTACTTTTCCCGGCATGATAGATGAACCTGGTTCGTTTTCCGGAATATGAATTTCCCCGATCCCCGAACGTGGCCCTGAAGCCAGTAATCTAATGTCTTGAGCAATTTTATATAAAGAAACAGCCAGTTGCTTCAATGCTCCGTGTGATTCTACGATAGCGTCATGAGCGGCCAAAGCCTCAAATTTATTTTCTGCGGTTACAAAAGGAAGGTTGGTAAATTTTGCAATATATTCGGCAACTTTTACATCATACCCTTGAGGAGTGTTCAATCCTGTTCCTACTGCAGTTCCTCCCAAAGCAAGTTCTGAAAGGTGAGGCAACGTGTTTTTTAAGGCTCTCAATCCAAATTCCAACTGAGCCACATATCCTGAAAATTCCTGACCTAAAGTTAATGGAGTAGCGTCCATTAAATGTGTTCTCCCGATTTTAACGATATCTTTAAAAGCAGCCGATTTTTCAGCTAGTGTATTTTTTAATTTTTCAACAGCAGGAATGGTTACTTCCACCACTTTTTTATAAGCAGCGATATGCATGGCAGTTGGATACGTGTCGTTGGAAGATTGGGATTTATTCACATCATCATTCGGGTGAATTTCCGATTTGTCCCCTAAAGTTCCGCCGTTGTTGACATGAGCTCTGTTTGAAATCACTTCATTCACATTCATGTTAGACTGGGTTCCCGAACCGGTTTGCCAGATCACCAAAGGAAATTGCTCGTTTAGTTTTCCTTCTAAGATTTCATCACAAACAGTAGCGATCATATCTCTTTTTTCGGCGGGAAGAACGCCCAAATCAGTATTGGTAAATGCTGCCGCTTTTTTTAAATAAGCAAAAGCTTCGATGATCTCGTGTGGCATAGAACCTTCCGGACCGATTTTGAAATTATTTCTGGAGCGTTCTGTCTGTGCGCCCCAAAACTTATCCGCAGGAACCTGCACTTCACCCATGGTGTCTTTTTCTATTCTGTAATTCATTGTGATTGAAATTTATTTTAATTTTTATTTGACCACAAAAGATTTATTTTAAATTTTAAGTTGAATAATAAAATCTTTAAAAGTTCACAAAAATGAAAATCTAATGAGTTCTTCTAAAACACTATTTAATTAAACTTAAAAATTACTAATGTGTTTAAAAAAATTTTGGGTCTTTTATGGTTAAAAATATTCTCCAATAAAATTACTCAATAATAAAAACCCTCGCAATTTATAATCATTATAAATATCAATCTAAGTCACTGATTTTACTCATGTTTTTTGCGTAAGCCGTATTTTTGCACCCAAAGAAAAAGTAGAATGGAATTTAGATATCAGGATCCGTATCCGATTCAGAAAGATGATACGGTGTACAAGAAGCTTACATCAGATTATGTAAAAGTTGAAAAACTGGGTGACAGAGAGATTTTAACCGTTGATCCGAAAGGTCTTGAGCTATTGGCAGAAGAAGCGATGGCAGATGTTTCCTTCATGCTTCGTTCTTCTCATTTGGAAAGTTTGAGGAGAATTATCGACGATCCTGAAGCTACAGATAACGACAGATTCGTTGCTTACAATTTATTGCAAAATGCTGCTGTAGCTGCTGAAGGAGCTTTACCTTCTTGCCAGGATACGGGAACGGCAATCGTGATGGGGAAAAAAGGAGAAAATGTGTATACGGGAGTAGATGACGGCGAATATTTAAGCAAAGGAATTTTTAATACTTATCAAAAAAGAAATTTAAGATATTCTCAGGTGGTTCCTTTAACGATGTTTGATGAGAAAAACTCAGGTTCCAATCTTCCGGCACAAATTGATATTTATGCTAAAAAAGGAGATTACTACGAATTTTTATTTTTAACAAAAGGAGGGGGTTCTGCCAACAAAACATTCTTATATCAAAAAACAAAATCTTTACTGAACGAAAAATCTCTGGAAGAGTTTATCAAGGAGAAAATTTCAGATTTGGGAACTGCTGCCTGTCCGCCTTATCATTTGGCTTTGGTAATCGGTGGAACTTCTGCTGAAGCTAATTTGGCGGCTGTGAAAAAAGCATCTGCAAAATATTACGACAATCTTCCGACGGAAGGAAACGAAGCGGGCCAGGCTTTCAGAGATCTGGAGTGGGAAGCTAAAGTTCAGAAAATCTGCCAGGAAAGTGCAATTGGAGCACAGTTTGGTGGGAAATATCTGACACACGACGTGAGAGTGATCAGGCTTCCTCGTCACGCGGCTTCTTGCCCTGTTGGAATGGGAGTTTCTTGTTCGGCAGACAGAAATATTAAAGGAAAAATTACGAAAGAAGGTATTTTCCTTGAGCAACTGGAGCAGGATCCGAAAAGATTTTTACCGGCAACGCCACCACATTTGGAGGAAGCGGTAGAAATTGATTTAAATAAACCCATGCAGGAAATTTTAGCGGAACTTTCAAAATATCCAATCAAAACTAGATTAAAATTAAACGGAACGCTGATCGTTGCAAGAGACATTGCTCACGCAAAAATCAAAGAAATTATCGATAGCGGAAAACCGATGCCTGAATATTTTAAAAATCACCCGATTTATTATGCCGGACCTGCAAAAACTCCGGAAGGAATGGCTTCAGGAAGCTTCGGGCCGACAACGGCAGGTAGAATGGATGTGTATGTGGATGAATTCCAAAGCCATGGCGGAAGCATGATCATGCTGGCAAAAGGAAACAGAAGTAAAGATGTGACAAATGCTTGTAATAAATACGGAGGTTTCTATTTGGGATCTATCGGAGGACCTGCTGCAATCCTGGCAAAAGATAATATTGTGTCTGTAGATGTAGTAGATTTCCCGGAATTGGGTATGGAAGCGGTAAGAAAAATTGAAGTAAAAGACTTCCCTGCGTTCATCATTACGGATGATAAAGGGAATGATTTCTTTGCAAATTTGGCGCATTAAAATAAAAAAGACAAATTGATGATAGACGAAAAGATAGTAGATTGTTGGTCTATTCTCTATTTGTGTATTATCTTCTTTGTCTACTTATTAGTTTAAAATTAAAATAAATAATAAAAATAGGGCGTATATCTTTTGTGTACAAAAATAAAAAGTCCTATTTTTGCCTAAAATCTTTAAGAAATGATAATGATTTTATCAGCATTTTGGCCGTTTTACCAGTTCCTTTGGACAATCTTTTTCTTTACAATGTTCCTTGTAGGATTCTGGTGTATTTTTATGTTCTTCGGTTTTGTAATTCCATTGTGGTTGACTGAAGGTTTAAAGGAGTATTTCGGAAAAGTGAAGCCATTCGATCCGGAAGATATCAGAAGAAAAATGATTTATGAACAGGAAGGAGTGGAAGTAATCTTCAGCGAGCCTAAAGGGAACGGTCCTTTCTTACACGATAGTCACGGACATCATCATTAATTGATTTTGTCATTGTTTTCTCACCTGAATTCTGAGAAAGCAATATCAAAGCAAAACAACATATATTAAACCACTTATTTTTGTAAGTGGTTTTTTCGTTTACCCATTTCTCAGTTTTTCCGGTGAGATGCCGAATTTCTTTTTAAATGCCCTTGTAAAATTCTGTACATATTCATATCCGCATTCTATGGCAATTTCTTTAATCATGATTTTTTTATTAATGATCATTTTTTTTGCTTTCAGCATTCTTAATTCTGCAATATAATCACTCACAGTAATGTTGTACTGAGCCTTGAATTCTTTTCGGATTTTATTCTGATTAATACCGATGCGTTTTCCGATTTCTTCAACTTTGATGTTTTCGTGATAATTTTCATCAACAAATTTTTTGATCATCGAAGGGATTTCCGGACTTTCTTCAACGGTGTTTTTTTCATTAAACTGTTCGAAAATCAGGATTAAAAGTTTAATAATTTTTGCTTCAATGAAAAGTTTCTGCATCACTCCTTTTTTAGAATAGCTTACAATTTCCTTTACAATCATATGCATTTCAACCGTCATGTAAGGCGGAGTCTGCTTATGAAGAAAAATATAATTGTTTTTGATCATATTTTCGAGAATATCAGCATTTTCTTTATTGGATTCAGGATTGATGAGGTGGAAAATATAGTCATAATTAATCTGAATTTGTAGATAATGCAGAGTTTCCAGATTTTCCGTCCAGAGCTCAGCTGTACTTTCCTGCGGCGAATAATGAAGTATGTACTGATTTTTTTTAAAACTAAATCTTGTCCCGCAATCCTGGGCTTCGAGATGAATATTCTGGCTCAGCAAAAAAAGTAAGTTAAAACTCGATTTCCCCTCAATCATCATCGATCTTGAAAATTTTTCAGGATACAAATCTTCCTGCAAACAAATTTCAATGTCATCGGATCTGAACAATATTTTTCTATCAGGTTGATTCTTCATTCGAGCATTTTTACGGTATGGTACAATTTTAAGCAAAAGCTGAGTACAGGATAACAAAAAGTTTGATAATGATAACCTGCGGTTAATAATGTCAGCTAATTTTGCACAAAATTAAATATAATTTAGAATAAATAAAAATAATAATAATTATGTTTGGAAAATTACATATTGCGGTGCGAAAAATGAGCGTGGGTTTAGGAGTTTTGGCTATCGCGGTGAGTTATGCATATGCCCAGCAATGGGAAGATGTAGGAGGTGTGGCAACCATTTCCGCGGGAGGAAGCAGTTATAATAATCTGGTAATCAACAATGGAAAATATTATGTTTCTTATTATGATACTTCTGTTGCAAAAGGTTCTGTACAGATGTTTGACGGAGCTTCATGGTCGTACGTAGGAGGAAGTGCGGGAATTACCAACGGGACGGCAACTTTTAATTCTTTAAGTTTGGATGGCGTAGGTAACTTATATTATACCAATCAGGGAACGGGGCTTGAAGTTCGTCAGTTCAACGGAAATTCGTGGACACAATTACCAAGTCCGACCACAAGCACAATTAATTATCAGGCTTCGGCAGTTTCTGCTTCCAATGTTTTATTTACCTATTCCACTCACAATTCCGGAACGGTTCAAAGGTATGTAAACGGAACCTGGGAACAGGTAGGAAACACAGGATTTTCAAACGGAGCTGCTTTTGCCGAAATGGTGATCGGGACAAATAATAAAGTCTATACCTGTAATACTTCAAGCGGAGTAAAAGTTTACGAGAATACAACGACAGCAACGGCTTCAGATAACTGGACTTTAGTGGGCGGAAGTATTGTAGATGCTTCTTCCTCCGGTGAGCAATATACTTCAGACATAGCGATCGACGCCAATAATAATTTGTATGTCGCTTATGTTTCCAATGTAGCAAACGGACAAAAATTAAATGTAAAAAAATTCGACGGAACAAACTGGATACAACTGGGAAATAGCAATTTTTCCAGTGGGAAAGTGCAACACGTTGCCATTGCGGTGACTTCCACAGGAACGCCTTATGTGATTGCAAGCCGTTGGGAAAATGATGATTATTTAAGAAATACAGCTTACAGATTAGATAACGCATCCCAAACCTGGACGACTTTTGGAGGAAATTTTATTTCAGACGGTCAGGCAACCTTCAATGATTTGGCAATTGATAAAGCCAATAATTACCTTGCTGCAGCCTATTCACAAAACGGAACGAAAGTGAAGAGAATTTCCCTTACTCCGGCTTGCAATAACACGGATCCGGGAACGAATACGGGAGATCTGGGCTGTGTTACATTCAATTACAGAGGCCAGTCTGTGACTTATACAACGGTAAGAGGTGCAGATGGAAAAGTGTGGTTTCAACAGAATTTGGGCAGCACAAAGGTTGCTTCTTCTTTTGATGATGTAGATTCTTTCGGAGACCTTTTCCAGTGGGGAAGATGGGATGACGGTCACCAGTTGAGAAATTCTGCCACGGCTACTACTCCTTCTACAAATTCTCCGGACGGATTATCAGGAATCAGTGCTTTCATCATTGGTTCAGGTTCCGGCTCATGGTGGGCGACAAATGCAACGAGTGATGCCTGGAATGCAGATTCAGCAGCGGCAATTTCTCAGGCAATCGGTGCAGATCCGTGCAAAGCAATCGGTTCGGGTTGGAAAATGCCTTCCCAGGCAGATTGGACAGGTTTGGTGAGCGCAGAAGGAATTGCCAATCCTGCCACAGCTTATTCAAGTTATCTGAAGTTACCAGCCGGAGGTAACAGAAGCAATACCACGGGTAGTTTCTCTTATGTTGGGCAGAGAGGATATTACTGGAGCTCAGACACAGCCAATACAGGCGGGAAATATCTGTACATCGGAACCACTATCGCCAATCCTTCATCCGGTGCACCAAGGGGACAGGGCGAGTCGGTAAGGTGTGTCAAAGATTTTACCGGATTAGCAACTTCAGATGTCAATAGTAAAATGAATTCAATCGGAATATATCCAAATCCTACCAATGGAATTTTAAATATTAAAACAGATTCATCCATTGAAAATGTAAATGTTATCAATGCTGTCGGACAAAAAATAAATGTTCAGTTCTCTAATCATCAGATTAATATACAAGGTCTTCCGAACGGGATGTATATTGTAGAATTAACATTAAAGAACGGGCAGAGCTTCTCTAAAAAAGTGGTGAAAAATTAATTTACACCTATTTGATTAATTGACAAAAAGCTTTTACTAAGCCTTTTGCTTTAAATATCGAGTTCATTTAAATTACATAGGAAATCCGGCGCGGGACGAAGTCCCGCGCCGGATTCTGTTTAAATAAAAAATATAGGTAAAATCTGAAAAGATTAAATGATATTAATTTCTACATGAATATTTCCTCTTGACATTTTAGAATAAGGACAAGTCTGATGAGCTTCTTCGGTAAGCAGTTTGGCAGTTTCATTATCGATTCCCGGAAGGCTTACATTCAAACGGGCCTGTAAAAAATAAGCATCATCTTCCATACATAGATCTACTTCTGCGTCTACAGCGGTTTCAGATGAAAGTCTGATTTTTCTTTTTCTCGCTGCGATTCCCAAAGCACCGATAAAACAAGCCGACCATCCTGCTGCAAAAAGCTGTTCAGGGTTTGTACCGGGTTCTGTTCCTCCGGGAGTTGAAAGTTTTACATTAAGATTATCGTCTGAACTTTTTGAAAATCCGTCACGTCCTCCTGTGGTGTGGGTTTTTCCTGTGTATAGTACTTTTTTTGCTTGTAAAGTTTGATTATTTTCCATCTTTAAAAAATTTAGATTGTTATTAATTGGTTTTTAAATTTCTGTGTCAAAATTAGCTTTGTTAAAAATTCTGTGTAACTATAAAATACATGAACCAGACATTTTTTAACTTAAATAAGACATTCCGAGTCCTGAATTATTTTGAATATCCATCCACTTCAACAATGGCATCTGCGAAAGATTTCGGATCTTCCTGAGGAACATTGTGCCCGATTCCTTTTAAAATTTTATGTGAATATTTTCCTGTAAATCGGTCTGCATAAGCTTTTCCGTCAATGGCCGCTCCGTCAAAATCACTGCTGATGGTAATTGAAGGAACTGTAATCACCGGGCGGGTAAAAAGTTTTTTCTCCAAAGCATCATATTTTGTTTCTCCTTTTGCTAAAGACAACCTCCAACGGTAATTGTGAATAACGATCGCCACATGATCAGGATTATTGAAAGACTGAGCGGTTTGGTCGTAAGTTGCTTTATCAAAATTCCATAAAGGAGAAGCGATTTTCCAGATCAGCTTATTAAAGTCATACGTATTGTCTTTATATCCTTTTTCACCGCGCTCTGTGGAGAAGTAATATTGATACCACCATCCCAATTCCGCTGCAGGAGGCAAAGGTTTTTTGTTGGCTTCAAGATTAGTGATCAAATATCCGCTTACGGAAACCAGTCCTTTCACTCGCTCCGGCCAAAGTGCCGCCATTACATCTGCCGTTCTTGCTCCCCAATCAAATCCTCCAACGATCGCTTTGTCGATCTTTAATGCATCCATCAAAGCAATAATATCACTTGCAACAGCCGATTGCTGCCCGTTTCTCATGGTCTTGTCAGAAAGAAAACGAGTGGTTCCGAAACCTCTTAAATAAGGGGTGATTACTCTGTATCCTTTCGCTGTCAGCATAGGAACTACTTCCTCGTAACTGTGGATGTCATAAGGCCATCCGTGAAGTAAAATGACTGGTGTTCCGTCAGAGGAACCTGCTTCTGTATAACCAATATTCAGAACTCCTGCGTCGATTTGTTTTAAAGTGCCTAATGAGCCTTTTGTTTGTTGAGCGTTTAACCCAAAACTGAAAATTAAAACTAAGATCGCACTGATCAAATATTTTTTAATAATAAAAATCTGTTGGGGTGTTGAGTTGTAAAGCATAATTATTAAGATTTTAAATTTGATGATTCAAAAGTAGGTTCTTACTCAGCTTAAAGCCATTGTAAATTAGCCGAACCGGACAAAACTTACGTTAAATAAGACAAAACGCAAGGTTAAATCAAAGTATTAAATT
Organism: Chryseobacterium wanjuense; assembly: GCF_900111495.1. Lineage (NCBI taxonomy): Bacteria > Pseudomonadati > Bacteroidota > Flavobacteriia > Flavobacteriales > Weeksellaceae > Chryseobacterium > Chryseobacterium wanjuense. Next base: position 852,914 of record NZ_FOIU01000002.1, read on the forward strand.
TATTAGTTAATGCATAGTATTTCAACAGGTTAATATTCATCTTTTTTCAATAAAAAATGAATAATTCTCAAAAAATAAATTACTTTCGTATCGTACTAACTTGAAAAAAACAATTTTTATGAAGAAATTTTATTCTGGTGTTCTGGTGTTTATCGTTGCTCTGTTTTTTGGACAGATCAGCTACACCATTACTCCAAATCCGTTCAATGAAACGGATGCCATTACACTTACCGTCCCTGGAAATCAGATTGATGAATCTGCATGGGGAGTTTCAAATAATGCTATTTATATCTGGTCGTGGTCTTTGGACACCAATTACCAGAACAGTCAGGATTGCCCTACCAATGGAAGCTGGAACAATTCTAATGAGTTGAATAAATTAAATTACAATTCCGTCACAGATACTTATTCACTATCATTTACACCAACTACTTTTTACGGTAGAACAGGAATCGGAAGATTTGGATTTTTATTAAAAGATAAAACGGGTTCTCATCAGACATCTCCTGATATTTTTGTAAATGTTGGTATTTTAAATTTAACTATGACAAATCCTGCCGCGAACAGCTTGACTTCGGTTCCGACGGGAAATTCAATCAACATTACGGCCACAACAAATGTTAATGCTACTTTTCAGTTAAAAGCAAACGGAACTGTTGTAAATTCTACTTCAACAGCGACAACTTCTTACTCATATAATTACACCGTAACTGGCGATGCCAATATGGAATTGATCGCAACGGATACAAATTCAAATTCGAAAAATGCAACTTTTATTTTACAGGTTCCAAGGAATGTAATTTCTGAAGCCATTCCGAATTGGATCAGACAGGGAATCAATTATCATCCGACCGATAATACAAAAGTAGGGTTGGCTTTATATGCTCCGACTAAAGATTTCGTTCATGTGATCGGAAGCTTCAACAATTGGGCGGTAGATGATGCTTATTTAATGAAAAGAGACACTACAAATCCGGATTTATACTGGATTGAATTGAGTGGGTTAACCCCGCAGCAATTATATACTTTCCAATACAGGACAAATGACCTGAGAAAAGTGGCAGATCCTTACTCTCCACAGATTTTATCTTCTTATGACGATCAATGGATTTCTCCCGCAACATACCCGAATTTACCTGCATTTCCTGCCGGACAGGGATTTGAAGTTTCTCTATTCAAAACAGGGCAGACTCCTTACAATTGGCAGATGACCAATTTCACAAGGCCGGCTAAAGAAAACTTGGTTGTTTATGAATTATTATTAAGAGATTTTACCCAGGAAAAAAACTGGCAGTCATTGATTAACAAAATCAATTATTTAAAAGGATTAAATATCAACGCGATCGAGCTAATGCCAATCATGGAATTTGAAGGCAATCTTTCATGGGGATACAATACGTCTTTCCATTATGCTTTGGATAAAGCGTACGGAACGCCTGAAAAATTCAAAGAATTTGTGGATCTGTGCCATCAGAATGGTATCGCTGTTATTCTGGATGTTGCCTTCAACCACGCAACGGGAAGATCGCCTCTGGTAAGACTGTGGAATGTAGATCCGGATGGCGACGGCTATGGTAATGTTGCAGCCAACAACCCATATTTCAATACAGTACCGAAACATTCATACAATGTTTTCAATGATTTTAACCACACAAGTTCTTCAACTAAGTATTACGTTGAAAGATGTCTTCAGCAATGGCTTACGGAATATCATATCGACGGATTCCGTTGGGATCTGACGAAAGGATTCACGCAAAGCTGCTCTGAAAATGATGAAACCTGTACCAACGCTTATCAGCAGGACAGGGTAGACATCATGAAATATTATGCCGACAAACAATGGGCAATCGATCCGAATTCTTATATGATTTTTGAACATTTGGGAACCGATCAGGAAGAGCAGCAATGGGCAAATTACAGAATTGCAGAAGGAAAAGGCGTTATGCTTTGGAATAAGCAGACCGATCCTTACAACCAGAATACGATGGGCTACAAAGAAAACAGCAACTATGACAGAATGAATCATGCGCTTCACGGTTTTACTAATATGCATGCCGTAGGATACGGGGAAAGCCATGATGAAGAAAGATTAATGTTTAAAAATCTTGCTTATGGTGCAGTGAACGGAAGTTATGATGTTAAAAATTTAAACACTGCCCTTGAAAGAATGAAAACTTTCGGTGCTACATTCTTCACAATTCCCGGTCCGAAAATGATCTGGCAATTTGGAGAGTTGGGCTATGAATTCAGCATCAACAGATGTGCGGACGGATCTATCAACAGCGGCTGCAGAACAGATGAAAAACCTATCGCCTTCACTTTAGGATATGACACGAACGCCAATAGAAAAGCAGTGTATGATACTTGGGCGAAAATCATTAATATCAGAAACACCTATCCTGTATTTAAGTCAAAAACATACAGTGTAGAATCCAATAATCTTGCAAATGATCCGGATGGTTTGATTACAAGAATTTATGTGTATGATAATACGCTTACAAACGGAGTGAAAAATATTGTGGTTTTGGCGAATTATACGACTGCATCTCAAAATGTTGTGCCTTATTTTCCTTACACAGGGCAATGGCAGAATTTAAAGGATAATTCGATCTCAAATATCACTTCTACAACAGCTCCGATCACCCTTCTGCCAGGAGAATTCAGAATCTTTGGAAATTATGTGGGAAGCTTGTCGACCATCGATGAAAATGTTGAAAACAAATTATCACTACAGATTGCTGATAACCCTGTGAAGAATGGTTTGGCAAGATTAATTTACCACAAAGCCAAAAACGGAGAAATCACAATCTACGATATGAGCGGTAAAAAAATGGATTCATTTAAATTAAAAAATGAAGACGGAACCTATGAATTAAAAACAAATTATCAGACCGGAACTTATCTGGTGCATTTAAAATCTGAAACCGGAGTTGCCATTCAGAAGATGATTGTAAAATAAGATACAATTTGTAATTCTAATGACAAAAATAATAAATAAAGAGAGGTAGTTTCTACCTCTCTTTTCTATGGCATCAAGATTCACCATTCACAATTGACATTTTGCTGTTTTCAAAAATTAGTCTACCTTTGCAGTAGATTTATCAAGAAAGGTGGAGGGATTTGGCCCTGTGAAACCTTAGCAACCAACACAATTCCAGTGTGTAAAGGTGCTAATTCCAACCCGATCGGGGGAAGATAATGCCATGGCAATTCTGCTGTTATTCCATTTTCTTGAAGTCTTTGTGTCTACGGATTTTGTCCGTTCAGGTTTATTATTAATTTTGCAAAAAACAAAAGATGAAAAAACTAAGCATTTCAATTTTATTGCTTGGAGCAGTTTTCGCGTCAGCGCAGGAAAAGGAAAAAGAACAACAGATAGAGGACGTGATCATCGTCGGAAACCGTAATGCCAAACGCACGAAAGTGGAAACTCCGGTTCCGGTGGATGTGATCAATATCGAAAAAATACAAAAGTCTTCACCACAGATTACCGTTCAGGATTTATTAAATTATGTAATTCCGTCATTCAATTCCGTAAGACAATCGGCTTCCGATGGTACGGAACACATCGATCCCGTAACGTTGAGAGGAATGGGACCTGATCAGGTGCTGGTTTTGGTGAATGGTAAAAGAAGACATACAACATCTCTGGTTAATTATCAAAATACAGTCGGAAATGGTTCTGTAGGAACGGATTTAAGCACAATTCCGGTTATCGCCATCGACAGAATAGAAGTATTGAGAGACGGAGCGGCAGCTCAGTACGGTTCAGACGCCATTGCAGGGGTTATCAATATTATTCTTAAAAAAGATATCGGTGGATCAGCCAGCTTAAATTACGGAATAACAGGAAGAAACGACGGAGAAACATATCAGGCAGGAGTAAATTACGGAGCTTCTCTTGGAAAAAAAGGAAGTTATATCAATCTCTCTTTACAATTAAACCAAAGAGGAAAAACAATACGAACACAAAATCATAATCTTGATATTTTCGGAAGTAATTTTGCCTATGATTTCGCTGCAGATCCGGCGGCGGCAAGAGCTGCGGATGATGCCATCATCAAAGAAAGAGGCTTAACCCGTGATGATTTCAATTTCCAGATCGGGGATGCTCAAATAAAGCAGGCACAGCTGTTTTTCAATTCAGAATATTCTTTTAATGATCATCTGAAATTTTATTCTTTTGGAGGATTCAGTATTAAAGAAGGGGAGGGTTTTGGTTTCAGAAGGCTTCCAAGCGAGACTTCCAATGTTGTGGCGGAACTTTATCCCAACGGATTTCAGCCGGTTTTAGGATCAAAGGTGTATGATCTGTCTTATGCCATCGGATTAAAATATAATAAAAATGACTGGTTTTTTGATTTGAGCAATACTTTCGGAAATAATATTTTTAATTATAATGTAAGCAACACAAACAATGCATCATTAGGAATAAAATCACCTACAAGTTTTTATGCCGGAGCACACAGTTTCCTTCAAAATACCATTAATCTTGATGTTTCTAAAAATATTAAGAATTTCAATGTGGCTTTCGGAGGAGAATTCAGGTTTGAACAGTATGAAATAAAAGCCGGAGATGAAGCATCTTACGCGAGATATGACATTTACGGAAATTTGGTGACGGCTTCCACTCCTTCTGGTGATATTATCGGAGCTGGCGGCTCACAATCGTTCATTGGTTTTTCACCGAAAAATGCTTTGTCTAAATCGAGAAATTCAACAGCTGTTTATGCGGATGTTTCCTATGATTTAGATAAAAAATTAAATATTGATCTGGCCGGAAGATTCGAGAATTACTCGGATTTTGGAAGTACATTGAACGGGAAATTGGCGGTGAGATACGAATTTGTGAAAAACTATGCGATTCGTGCTGCGGTAGGAACGGGTTTCAGAGCGCCATCTTTGCAGCAGCAGTATTTTAATAATTCTTATGCAGACATCTCAACAACCGGAGACGGAATTGTAACAAAAGGAATTTTCACGAATTACAGTAAGGCTGCGGAAGTTTTAGGCTTTGATAAATTAAAACAGGAAACTTCTGTGAATGGAAGTGTAGGATTTACTTTAAAACCGGCCAGAGGATTATTCATAACATTGGACGGCTACTGGATTGGCGTGAAAGACAGAATTGTAATTACAAGTAATATTACAGATTCGAGATTACAGGATCCAAATATTGTAGGTGCCGGAAATGAGGTGGAAAGTGCGAGATTTTTCACAAACGCTGTCGATACGGAAACAAAAGGTGTTGATCTAGTGGTTTCCTACGACTGGAAAGTGGGAGGAGGAAATTTAAATATCAATCTCGCCGGAAATTACACCGAAACAAAAATCACAGATTTTCATTTTCCTGCCAATTTACAGACTCCGCAAAATGAATTTTTCGGACCGGATCAGGTGAACATCATCGAAACATTATCCCCAAAAACAAAGGCTACTCTGGGATTGAATTACGGAATGGGCAAGTTTAATTTTCTCGTAAGAAATACCTATTTCGGAAAAGTGACCAGAGACGGATATCCTTTTGGAGGAGTGCAAGAATTTACCCCAAAAGTAGTGACAGACGTGAGTGTGGGCTATAATTTTACAAAAAACATCAACCTTACCGCAGGAGCCAACAACGTTTTTGACGTCTTCCCGGATCTGCAGATCTATGAAAATTCTTATTTTGGAGTCTTCAAATATGCTCCTGTTCAGATGGGAACATTGGGGAATTATTTCTTTGGAAGACTTAATTTTACATTTTAATTAAATGAGTACCACCACTTCACACCAGATCGGCTGGAAAACCGCTGTAGCCATCGTCGTTTCGAATATGATCGGGACGGGTATTTTTACGACACTGGGTTTTCAGCTTGTTGATGTTACCAATACGTACAGCATTTTCCTGCTTTGGATTATCGGGGGTATTCTGGCTTTATTCGGGGCTTTTTGCTATGCCGAATTAGGGTCTCATTTCAAAGGGAACGGCGGCGATTTTATTTATCTTAAAGAAACCTACCATCCGCTGTTGGGATATCTGGTGAGCTGGATTTCTCTGATTATCGGATTCTCTTCTCCGGTAGCTCTCGCGGCTCTTGCGATGTCAAAATATTTGTCGGCTTTTAATTATTCTTTCGGAAACGGATTTGCCATCGGAATGATTTTTCTGGTTGCTATATTTTTATCATTTAGTTTAAAAGCTTCGAGTAGATTTCATAATTTTTTTACAGTCATTAAAATCGTTTTTATCATTGTCTTAATTATCCTCGGCGTCGGACTTTCTGAGCCGGAAATCGGGAACAGTTTAAACTTTGATAATTCCTGGCAGAATGAGATCATGCTTCCTGCTTTTGCGACTTCTTTGGTTTTTGTAACCTATTCATATACAGGATGGAACTCGGCTTCTTACATTGCGGGAGAAATTGAAGATGTACAAAAAAATCTTCCCAAATCATTAATTGTCGGGACGGTTTTCGTAACAGTTTGCTATCTTTTTGTGAATTTTATTATGCTAAAACATGCGCCCCTGCATCAGCTGGCAGGGAAAGAAGATGTGATGGGAGAAGCCGCGAATAATATGCTTGGTCATACCTTTGGAAAGGTGGTGAATATTTTCATCGCTTTACAATTGGTGGCGACAATCAGCGGGTATTTGTGGGTAGGTTCGAGATTGACGCAGGCTTTTGCTAAAGAAAATAAATTATGGAAAACCTTATCAGCCAGTAATAATAAAAGAATTCCGGTTCGTGCTATTTTTGCACATGCCGTCATTGCATCACTGATTATTTTAACGGGAAGCTTTAAAGAGATTTTTGTGTATACTTCTTTTATACTTCAGTTGTTTGCCAGTCTGGCGATTTCTACGGCTTATTTTATTAAAAAAGATCAGAGGAAGATTTTTAAATCAAACTTATTTTACATTTTCCCAACGGTTTTTCTGTTGTTCAGTGTGTATATTTTATACTTCACTTTAGTTCATAATCCGAAGGAAAGCATTATCGGCTTGGGAATTGTGGCGGTAGGAATTGTTTTGTATTGGATCGATAGAAAAATTACAAGATCTCAAATTGATTCCTGATTTTTTTGAATCATTAATTTAATTTTAACGCAAAAATTAATTATGTAAACTTTTGATTTTTAGAAGGAAAAGGCAAATAGATTTACTTCGCGAAGCTTGAAAATACCACTTCATCAAATCAACTTGTTGATAATCTTTGCTCACTTGAATGTATTACTCTTTAAATTAAATCTTTGCGTTAAAAAAACTTAGACACAATTAGTATTAGCATGTCATTCTAAGCGAAACCGAAGAATATCTAATAATGCAGCCTAGATTCTTCCAGTCTGACAAAAAGGTTTTAAAAATAATTAAAAAATCATCTATCATTCGCTGAGTGAAACGTCTTAGCGAACAAAAAATATTTACAATTATTTCAAAGAAAAAACTTCGCGATCATTGTGTTAAAACAAATCCGTCATTAATATAGAATCTTAAGTTAAAGTCTTCGACTCCGCTCAGACTGACAAAAAGGTTTTAAAAATAATTAAAAAATCATTTATCATTCGCTGAGTGAAACGCCTTAGCAAACGAAAAATATTTACAATTATTTCAAAGAAAAAACTTCGCGATCATTGCGTTAAAACAAATCCGTCTTTAATATAGAATCTTAAGTTAAAGTCTTCGACTCCGCTCAGACTGACAAAAAGGGTTTAAAAAATAATTAAAAATCATCTATCATTCGCTAAGTGAAACGCCTTAGCGAACGAAAAATACCCACATTTAATTCAAAGAAAAAGCTTCGCGAACATTGCGTTAAAACAAATCCATTATTAATAAAGAATTTTTTAAGTTAAAGTCTTCGATTCCGCTCAAACTGACACTGGCTAGATGCCTTAAAATAGATTGTCTACTACGTTCCAACTCCATTCAGAATGATAAAATCAAGTAAAAACTAAAAAAACATAGAAAATTAGAATCAAAAAAATAATGTAATAAGATGGGTTATTGAGTTTTGAATTAATAATTCTTATCTTTGCACCCACAAAATTTTCATAATGTCTAAATCATTAATTCCAAAATTAGAAGCTATAAAACAACGATATAATGAGGTGGCAGACCTTATTATTCAGCCTGATGTTATTTCTGATCAGAAAAGATATTCTTCTCTGAACAAAGAATATAGCGATTTGGGGAAAATTGTAAAAGTTTATGATCAATATAAAGGTGCTTTAGATTCTATTGAAGAATCCGACGAAATCATTGCCGATGGATCAGACAGAGATCTGGTAGATCTGGCAAAAGAAGAAAAACTTGAAGCACAGGCGAGAATTCCGGGATTGGAAGAAGAATTAAAAGTATTATTAATTCCTAAAGATCCTGCAGATGATAAAAACGTAATCGTGGAATTGCGTGCCGGAACGGGTGGTGATGAAGCCGCAATTTTTGTGGAGGATATTTACAGAATGTATTCCATGTATTTCAAAACGAAAGGATGGAAACATGAAGTGACGGATTCCAATGAAGCGGCGAAAGGCTACAAAGAACTCATCATGAAGGTAGAAGGAGAAGGCGTTTACGGAATCATGAAGTTTGAATCGGGAGTTCACCGTGTACAGCGTGTTCCTGAAACGGAATCTCAGGGTAGAGTTCACACTTCCGCAATCACAATAGCAGTTCTTCCGGAAGCTGAAGAGGTGGATGTTGAAATCAATCCTGCGGATATCGAGATGCAGACTTCACGTTCAGGTGGAGCCGGAGGTCAGAACGTAAACAAGGTAGAAACAAAAGTTCAGTTGACACACAAACCTTCAGGAATTGTGGTGGTTTGTCAGCAGGCGCGTTCTCAGTTGGCCAACCGTGAATTGGCGATGGAAATGCTTCGTGCCAAATTATACGATATCAAGCTGCAGGAAGTGCAGGGAGATATTGCCGCACAGAGAAAAACGATGGTTTCTACAGGTGATCGTTCTGCGAAGATCAAAACATACAATTATCCTCAGGGAAGGGTGACAGATCATAGAATCAACAAGTCTATGTACAACCTCGATGCCTATATGAACGGAGATATTTCCGAAATGATCGATGCCGTAATCATGGCTGAAAACGCCGAAAAAATGAAAGGCGAAGAAGAAAGTTTATAAAATCTTTACATAAAATCTTTTTAAAGTCTCCGGGTTTCCGGGGGCTTTTCTTTTTTTTGGTTTTAAAATTAATTTTTATGAAAACATGGTATTTCATTAAAAAATAACTATCTATAATTGAATATTATTGAAAAAATCAATCAATATTGGATATTTTTTAATTAAAATTAAATATATTTATCCCGCTCTTGAATTCAGGGGCTTTTTTACACTAAAACTGAGAAAAACTATACTTATGAAAATCTTTAAAGCTATTCTGGTAGCGATGATGATACTTTGTATCCAAAACTTAAAATCACAAAATATTTTAAAGCCTGAAACTGTTTTTAGTTTGTATTTTAATTCCTTTGTAAAATATGACGATGATTCTGTAAAAGAGCTTAATAGCTATCTCATCAATTTTTTGGGCAAAGACAATACTTATAGAATGAATCTTAGAGACGCTTATAATGAGAGAGTAGAATATTTTACCAAGATTTTCCTTTCCAATCTTCCTCCTGATGTTGCTTCGGAATGTAAGAAAGAAGCTCAGGATTATTTTAATGTTTTGGTGAATAATTTTAAAGAAGGAAAATATATCATTAAAAGCGTAAAATCAGTTCATAATAAATACGGGCAAAATGAGGATTTGTCGGAGGTTGTTTATGAAGCGAGTTTTAAAGTTCCCTCAGATATTTCAGGATTCGAAATGGGAAATATTAAAACTATCGATGCCGGAACCATAAAAAAGTATCTTACAGATCTTACAGATCATTTTAAAAATTCGGATAAGACTATTTCAGTTGAACACACTTTTAATTTGTACGAGGTCAAGTACGGCCGCGACACCTATTACTGGAACGGCGGACCGCAGGAACTGGCCTGGAAGCTGAACGAGTTTTATTTTAAAAATATAAACTGATATTAAAAGCCACTACTTTTCAGTGGTTTTTTTATTTGGTTGAGATTCATTATTTTTGGTAAAATCGAAATTTGATATGAATTTTAAACCGATCTTATTAACCGCCGGAGTTTTGTTTTCGGCAACATTGTATTCACAAAAAATGATGTATCCTAAAGCATTAAAAGGCAGCCAGAAAGATACCTATTTCGGAACTGCAGTGGCAGACCCGTTCCGGGATTTGGAAAAAGATTCTGATGCAACGAAAAAATGGGTGGATGAAGAAGTGGCGTACAGCCAGAATTACCTTTCGCAGATTCCTTTCAGAGAGGATATTAAAAAACAGCTCACGAATATCTGGAATTATGAAAAAATTTCTGCCCCTTTCAAAGAAGGCGATTACACCTATTTTTATAAAAATGACGGATTACAGGCACAATCGGTTTTATACAGAACAGATAATAAAACAAAAGTAACGGAAGTATTTCTGGATCCGAATAAATTTTCGGCAAAAGGAACCACTTCATTATCTCAATTATCTTTCAACAAAAAAGGAAATCTTGCAGCTTATTCGATTTCGGAAGGCGGTAGCGACTGGAATAAAATCATCATCATTGATGCTATTTCTAAAAAACAGATCGATGAAACTTTAATCGATGTAAAATTCAGCGGCATTGCATGGCAGGGAGATGAAGGGTTCTACTATTCAAGCTATGACAAGCCGAAAGAAGGAACCGTACTTTCCGGAATGACAGATAAACACAAGGTGTATTTTCATAAATTAGGAACAAAACAGTCTGAAGATCAATTGATTTTCGGAGGCGAAAAAACTCCGAGAAGATATCTGGGAGCTGATGTTTCTGAAGATCAGAGATACCTGATTATTTCTGCAGCAAACGCTACCAACGGAAATGAATTATATATAAAAGATTTAAAAAACGGAGGAGACTTTGTTCAGATCAACAAAGGTTTTGATATCAATGCCAATGTTGTAGATACACAGGGTGATGATATTTTTATTTATACCGATAAAGATGCTCCGAACGGACGTTTGGTGAAAACGACCATTAAAAATCCGGCACCGGAAACCTGGAAAGATGTTATCCCTCAAACTGAAAATGTACTGGGAATCACTACTGGAGGAGGCTATTTCTTCGCAACATATATGATCGATGCGATTGATAAAGTAAAACAGTATGATAAAAACGGGAAACTGGTGAGAGAAATTTCTCTTCCGGGAAAAGGAAATGTTTCAGGTTTCGGAGGTAAAGAAAAAGAGAAAGAACTCTATTTTTCGTTTACCAATTATATCACTCCGGGAACTACCTATAAATTCAATGCAGATACGGGAAAATCAGAGGTTTATCAAAAGCCGAAAGTGATGTTTAATCCTGATGATTATGTTTCTGAACAGGTATTTTACACGTCCAACGACGGCACAAAAATCCCGATGATGATCAATTACAAAAAAGGAACAAAACTGGATGGTAAAAATCCAACTATTTTGTACTCTTACGGTGGGTTCAACATCAGTTTGCAGCCTGCTTTTTCCGTTGTTAATGCAATCTGGATGGAAAACGGAGGTATCTACGCCGTTCCGAACATCCGTGGTGGTGGTGAGTATGGTAAAAAATGGCACGACGCAGGAACGAAGCAGCAAAAGAAAAATGTTTTCAACGACTTCATTGCCGCAGGAGAATATTTACAAACTAAAGGATATACTTCCAAAGAATATATGGCACTTTCAGGTCGATCAAATGGAGGATTGCTGGTTGGTGCAACCATGACGATGCGTCCTGATCTGGCAAAAGTTGCTTTTCCGGGGGTAGGCGTTTTGGATATGTTGAGATATAATAAATTCACGGCCGGTGCAGGTTGGTCTTACGATTATGGAACAGCGGAAGACAGCAAGGAAATGTTCGAATATTTAAAATCTTATTCTCCGGTTCATAATGTAAAAGCGGGAACTTGCTACCCATCAACAATGATTATTACAAGTGATCATGATGACAGAGTTGTTCCGGCACATTCTTTTAAATTCGGGGCAGAGCTACAGGAAAAACAGGCTTGCGACAATCCTATTTTATTAAGAATCGAAAAAAATGCAGGACACGGAGCAGGAAGGTCAACCGAACAGGTGATCAGCGAAAATGCAGATCTGATTTCTTTTGCTTTATACGAAATGGGAATTAGAAAATTAGGAAAATAATTAATAAATCAATATAAACATCAATAGAAACGGGCTTTAGCCCGTTTTTTTATTTTAAACACAAATCAGTACAAATTTTTTCACAAATACCCACAATAATCTGTGTAAATCCGTGAAATCTGTGGAAAACAAAAAAGACACCCATTTCATCATCCCTGAACTAAAAATGTATTTTTAATTAAAACCAATCCACGGCTTTTAGCATAAATATCCCACAATCATCTGCCTAATCAGCAAAATTCGCGAGAGCAAAAAAATAAAATCAATGCTTCCCACACCACAAACAGCTAAAAAATGAATCCAAAATTATTATTTCAAAAATGCGTAATTTTAGCCATCTAATAAATCTGAAAGTATGAGACGGGAAGTTCAGAATAAAACTCCTCAATTTAATATCATTGAAAAACACACGGAAGTCTATCCATTCGAGAAAGATGGATTGCAGCTGAAATCTTCTTACAAAGCAGAAGATGTTAAAAATCAAGAATTAACACACACTGCTCCCGGAATTGCACCCTATTTAAGAGGGCCCTATTCCACAATGTATGTTCAAAAACCTTGGACGATCCGTCAGTATGCAGGATTTTCAACAGCGGAAGAATCCAATGCTTTTTACAGAAGAAATCTGGCAGCCGGGCAGAAAGGACTATCCGTAGCCTTCGATTTAGCGACACACAGAGGATACGATTCCGATCACGCCAGAGTGGTGGGTGACGTGGGAAAAGCTGGCGTTGCGATTGATTCTGTGGAGGATATGAAGATTTTATTTAATGAAATTCCATTAGATCAGATTTCAGTTTCCATGACGATGAACGGTGCGGTTTTACCGATTTTATCTTTTTATATCGTGGCTGCGGAAGAGCAGGGTGTGAAGCAGGAATTACTTTCAGGAACCATTCAGAATGATATTTTGAAGGAATTCATGGTGAGAAATACCTACATTTATCCACCTGCGCCTTCAATGAAAATCATTGCCGATATTTTTGAATACACTTCTCAGAATATCCCTAAGTTTAATTCAATTTCAATTTCCGGGTATCACATGCAGGAAGCCGGGGCAACGCCGGTTCTGGAAATGGCTTACACGCTTGCAGACGGACTGGAATATGTAAGAACAGGGATAAAAGCAGGAATGAATGTCGATGATTTCGCCCCAAGATTATCCTTCTTCTGGGCTATCGGAATGAATCACTTCATGGAAATTGCAAAAATGCGTGCTGCAAGATATATCTGGGCAGAATTGTTGAAGCAATTCAATCCGCAAAATCCAAAATCGTTAGCTTTAAGAACGCATTCTCAGACATCAGGATGGTCTTTAACGGAGCAGGAACCATTTAACAATATTACAAGAACAGCGATTGAAGCACTATCTTCAGCGTTGGGCGGCACTCAGTCTCTTCACACCAATGCTTTGGATGAAGCCATTGCGCTTCCGACAGATTATTCTGCGAAAATTGCGAGAAATACACAGATCATTCTTCAGCAGGAGAGCGGAATCTGTGATGTTGTAGATCCGATGGGTGGAAGTAATCTGGTGGAAAGTCTGACTCAACAGATGATTGAGGAAGCCATGAAATACATCGATGAGGTGGAGCAGGAAGGCGGAATGACAAAAGCCATCGAAGCAGGAATTCCAAAGATGAGAATCGAAGAAGCGGCAGCAAGAAAACAGGCAAAAATCGATAGTGGGGAAGAATTTATCATTGGAGTTAATTCATTTAGGTCTTCTTTAAAACAAGAAGCTATTGAGATCTTGGATATTGATAATACGGAAGTTCGAAGAAAGCAAATCGAAAGATTAGAATCAATAAAGAAAAATAGAAATTCAGAAGCGGTTGAACAGATTTTAAATGAAATCAGAGAATCTGCAAAAACAGGAAAAGGAAACCTTCTCGCATTGTGTATCGAAGCGGCTCGCAGAAGAGTGACGCTTGGTGAAATGAGCGATGCGATGGAAGAAAGCTTCGGAAGATATAAAGCAAATATTAAAACAATTTCCGGTGTATATGCTATGAATGCAGGAAAAAATGAATATTTCGAAAAAGCCCTGAACCTTACTCAGAAATTTGAAGAAGAAGAAGGACGCCGACCAAGATTAATGGTGGCCAAAATGGGTCAGGACGGGCACGACAGAGGAGCAAAAGTAGTAGCCACGGCATTTGCGGACATGGGATTTGACGTAGACGTTGCGCCGTTATTCCAGACTCCGGAAGAGGTGGCAAAACAGGCGGTAGAAAATGATATTCACATTTTGGGAGTTTCATCATTGGCGGCGGGGCACAAAACATTGGTTCCGCAGGTGGTTGAAGAATTGAAAAAGCTTGGTGCAGACGATATTACCATCGTTGTTGGTGGAGTAATTCCGCAACAGGATTATGAATTCCTATATGCCAACGGAGCAGATTTCATCTTCGGTCCGGGAACAAATCTTCCTAAGTGCGCCGTAGATATTTTGGAGAAATTTTTAAATTAAATTAACTTTTAGAAAGTGTAAGTTGCACAGCTTTTGTATAGTTTAATGAAAAATTTCATTATGGCTTATACAGTAGTTTCAGTATTTCCGGTGACTGTAGATACAGAGGAAATTAAAAAAGATTTAAAAGATAAAGGCTTTGACGAAGCAAATATTATCATCTCAAAGTCTAAAGTAGAAAGCGGATTGGATGATTATCAGGAAGATGAGCAGACGAAAAGCTTTTTCGATTACGTGTTTGCTCACGACGCCGAAATGTTGGATGCCTACCGCAAACACAGCATAGGGCGAAACAACGTTGTTGTCTATGCAGATAATCTCGAGCACGCAAGACTGGCAAAAACCGTTCTCAATGAAAAAGGAGCTCTTGAAGTCTACAGAAGACCTTCGGATCACCAGGATATTACGGAAGGAATGACAGAAGAAGAATACAACGGAATCATTGCCAAAGCAAAGCATAATATTTATTTTCTGGGATCAGAAAGGGTGTATCACCCCAATGTTGTCAAGGGAATGGATGACCCGATGGACGATCTCGGATCAAAAGATTAAAACAAAATACAAAACCTGAATGAGAAAGTATTCAGGTTTTTTTATTAAAAAATTTGGATATTCAGAAAAATTAATATATTTGCACCTGAAAATCAAGTTTAACCATTTAAAAAAACAACGAAGCAATGTTCAAAGCAACACAGAATTTTACAGTTGGATTACCGCTTATGGTGGTAAGGCTTCGTGGTTTGGTACACTCTTAGAATAACAATACAATGAAATATCAAAACCCGAAGTCGTAGAGATTTCAGGTTTTTTATTGCGCAATATTTCAAACTCAAAACAGTTTCCCCGAAATCTTTTTTTATAAAATTTAGGAGCTTTTTCGAATAGCAGATAATTTTTATTTGAAGCTATTCCCCGCTTGTAGTTTATACTGAGCGAAGTCGAAGTGCTATATCTTTTTCATTACGGCCTCCGCTTCGCTGCGGCCGCAACAAAAAAGGATGTCGCTACAATCGGGGCTAATGATAACGCTCTACCAATCAAAACCTAGCAGGTTTCAAAAACCTGTTAGGTTTGAATAAAACAATCAACTAAAATTTTAGTTGGAAAAATAATAGATGCAAAATGTCTATCATCTCGCATCTATTATCTTAAATCTAAAACAATGGGAAATTTAAAACTAAAAGGAAAAGATATATTAAAAATAGGCTATCCAAACAATCAGAGTGTCAATATCGCTTTGGAAGTCATGAAAAGAAATTTTGCAACGAAAAATATTCATCATGTGAAATCTCTTTTAAAGGAAATTTTGCTCAATCCGGAAAATTATGAAAAAGATTTAACCTTCGGACAAATCGCAGAAGCCTTGCTTTCATCTAAGAAAACTGAAAAAAGAATGCTCAATACCAACCGTGCTTCTTTCCAGATTTTCGGAAACAATATTTCGGATGAAGCAAAAAACCAGCTGTACACCGCATTGAAACTTCCGATTTCAACACAGGGAGCTTTGATGCCCGATGCACACAGTGGTTACGGACTTCCGATCGGTGGAGTTCTCGCCGTAGAAAATGCCGTGATTCCTTATGGAGTCGGCATGGATATCGGCTGTAGAATGTCGCTCAGTATTTTGGATACTCCTGTTTCATATCTTGACGGTGCGAGAGATAAATACGAAAAAGCGCTCGCCGAACACACCAAATTCGGGATGTATGAAACCCATAAATCTCACATCGAACATGAAATTTTCGACAGAGATACGTTCGATATGATTCCGATTTTGAGGAGATTAAAAGGAAAAGCCATTAAGCAGATGGGAACTTCCGGAGGCGGAAATCATTTTGTAGAATTCGGAGAGGTTGAAATTACGGAAGAAGACGACCAGATCGGACTTCCAAAAGGAAAATACCTTGGAATCCTTTCTCACAGCGGATCGCGTGGATTGGGAGCAGAAATAGCTCAGTATTATTCAAGAGTGGCGGCAGAACAATGTCCATTGCCGAAAGAAGCCCAAAACTTCGCCTGGCTGGATTTGAACACGCATCTCGGTTTGGAATACTGGACGGCTATGAACTTGGCAGGAGATTACGCTTCAGCTTGTCACGACGACATTCACAGAAGATTGGTGAAAGCTGTCGGAGGCCGGGTAAAAGCCAGAATTGAAAACCACCACAACTTCGCATGGAAAGAAATTCATAACGGAAAAGAGGTGATTGTTCACAGAAAAGGAGCAACTCCGGCGAATGAAAATGAATTGGGAATGATCCCCGGATCGATGACTGCAAAAGGTTTCATCGTTCGTGGAAAAGGAAACCCGGATTCGCTGAATTCGGCTTCTCACGGAGCAGGAAGAGCACACTCGAGAGGAGAATGCAGAAGTCTTTTCACCCAAAATGACATCAAAAAAGAATTAAAACTCAAAAATGTCACTTTGATGGGCGGAAATACCGAAGAAGCTCCGATGGCGTACAAAGACATCAATGAAGTCATGAACGCACAGAGCGAATTAGTCGATATTCTGGGAACTTTCCAGCCAAGAATTGTGAGAATGGATAAGTAATGTGTTGCTAGTTGATAGTTTCTGGTTGATAATCTGATAACTAGTAGC
Source organism: Chryseobacterium wanjuense (assembly GCF_900111495.1). Lineage (NCBI taxonomy): Bacteria > Pseudomonadati > Bacteroidota > Flavobacteriia > Flavobacteriales > Weeksellaceae > Chryseobacterium > Chryseobacterium wanjuense. Next base: position 870,201 of record NZ_FOIU01000002.1, read on the forward strand.
AAGCAACCATCAACAACAAGCTATTAACAAAATAAAAAAAAATGGGAGCACCACACAACATAAAACGATACGGTGAAGTCTGGCCGGAATTTAGAATTCAACACGGACTGAAAATTTTAGAAAAATTAAAAAATAAAGTCATTTTATCAGGAGGATGGGCGTGGCATTTTATGTCTGAAACAGGGCATACGGAATACAAACACGCTCACGACCATAAGGATATTGATGTTTTTGTAAAGAAAGAAAATGTAGCTGAAGTGGTAATGATTCTTCAGCAGGAAGGCTTTCAGAAAGTCTGGACGAGGTACGATCATCTGCCCAGCGAAGAAAACTTCCGCAGATATGAGAAAACAATCGAACTGGAAAACGGAAAGTTTCACAGAATCACCATCGATTTTTTCGAAAGAAACGATTTGGAAACGGTGGCAACCAACGGATTTATAGTGGTAAAGCCTGATGTTTTACTTTCATTTTACAGAAATATTCATTCGAGCGATAAATGTTGGGCAGTGATGGCTGCAAAAGATTTATTGGAAAGAGGAATTGATCCTGTCGGTCACCCGAGATTAAGTGAAATGCCAAAATAGCAATGGAAAAATTAATACAAATCACCTCAGGAAGAGGACCTTTGGAATGTCAATGGGTAGTTGCCAAAGTTCTGAAGGTCTTTCTTGAGGAAGCAAAAGATAACAAAATAGACTACGAAATCATCCACCGCGAAAATGGGGATGAAAACCTGACCTTAAAATCAGCAACCCTACTTTTAAAATCAAAAAATGTAAATGAATTTTTACAAACATGGTTGGGAAGTATTTGCTGGACGGGAAAAAGCACATTCCGAAAACTGCATAAAAGAAGCAATTGGTTCATCGGTATTTTCGAATTGGAAGGACTGGAGAAAATTAATTTTAATGAAAAAGATATTCAGTTTCAGACGACAAGAAGCCAGGGAAGTGGCGGACAAAACGTGAATAAAGTGAACACTGCTGTTCGGGCGACTCATATTCCGACGGGGCAAAGTGTTTTCGTACAGGATTCGCGCTCGCAGCTGGAGAATAAAAAATTGTCTGTCACAAGATTGAAAGAAAAAGTTTTGGAGCAGAACATCATTCAGCTTCAGAAACGAATGCAGGAAACGTGGAACAATCATTTGCAGGTACAGAGAGGAAATCCGGTTCGCACATTTTCCGGAACGGATTTTAAAAAGAATTATCAGGAAAAATCTTTCAAAAAACAAAGAAATCAACTGAAAAACGAATTAAAAAACTATAAAAATGACCTTAACTAAAAATAAATACTACTTCGAGGCCTTAGATAATTATCCTTACAGCCTCCCAGCTTGCCTGGAAGCGTTGAACTACGCCTTGTCCTACGATCCTGAAGATGCAGACAGCCTGTGTCTGATGGGAAGAATCTACAGCGAAATGCTGACTGACTACGAAAGAGCAAAACTGTATTTTGAAGAAGCGATGCAGTGCAATATGTCGAATCTCAACACACCACAATATTTTATCAAATGTCTTTTGGATAATGAAGATCTGGATGAAGCAGAAAAACTGATAGAATATTCACTGAAAATCAAAGGGATAGATAAGTGCAGGATTCTTATTCATCAATCGTTGCTGTTCGAAATAAAATTTGAATATGACAAAGCTTTGAAACCTTTACAGGAAGCAAAAAAATTCGCTTATGGTCAGAGTATGCTTGATTTTTTAAGCAGCAGAGAAAAATTCATCAAAGCAAAAATGCCTAAAAAGCCGAAGAAAAAACAAATTAAAAAGAAGAAGGAGACGAAATAAGTCTCCTTTTTTTGTAAATTTAATAATGGAATTACGGTTTGAACTAAAACATCTTCAATTAAAAGAAACATTTTCAATTGCTTACGGGAACTACAACAAAAGGGAAGCATTACTTATAGAACTTTCTCATCAGAATAGTAAAGGCTACGGTGAATGTGTTGCGATAGACTATTATAAAATCGATCTTCAGTATTTTGTTTTAAAATTAAAGGAAATTAAGGGAAAAATTGAAGCTCAGAAAATCATTCATCCGAAAGAATTTTTTCATTTTTTATTGAGCCTTGATCTTCATCCGTTTTTGCTTTCTGCGCTGGATTGCGCGTATTGGGATCTTTTCGGAAAACTGGAAAATAAAAGTTTTATTGAATTAAATCAGCTTCCTTCTGACAATCTGGTGGAAAGTTCGATCACTATTTCCGTTGGAGATATTGATAAACAGATTCAAAAAATTGAGAAAAGTAGTTGGAACAAATTCAAAGTAAAATGCAAAGGTCTTGATACAAATACTGTTGAAAAACTTTTAGAATTAAATAAAAACATCGCATTAGATTCCAATGCAAGTTTTACCGATGAAGATTGTCTTTGGCTTCAGGAAAATATTAATGTTCAGAAGTTTACTTATCTCGAACAACCAAGACCGATTGACAATTACAAAATCTTAAAAAAAGAAAGCTTTGCGAACTGGATGGCAGACGAAGATTGTCAGAACTTAGATTCTCTGGACGAATTAATTCCGTATTATAAAAGCATCAATATCAAATTAATGAAATGTGGCGGACTGACTCCCGCACTGGAAATGATCAAAAAAGCAAGGGAATTAAACTACAAAATCATGATCGGCTGCATGACAGAATCCACCGTCGGAATTTCCGCGGGTTGTGTCTTGACAGGGCTTGTCGATTATACCGATTTAGACGGGGCCAATCTCATTTCCAATGATTATGCGACCGGAAATTCTGTAGAAAACGGTAAAATAATGCTTTCGCAAAAACCGGGTTTGGGAATTGATTTGAAATGAATTTAATTGTAAATGGTCAATAGTCAATTCGCTTTGCTAGTGAATTTTAGGAAATATATCATTTGTTGAGCGAAGCGCCCTGGCAAACGAAAAATCAACATTCTAACAGTCAAAAAATCTTTGCGTCTTAGCATTAAAATTAAACAAAGAATAGTATCAAAAAACAAAAATAGACTTCAAAAGAAGCCTATTTTTTATTTACAGAAATAAGATAATCATAAACCATTTGATGTTGGTCATCGCTCAGCTTAGCTCTCGGAGCCATTCTGCTTAACGTTTTTATCCATCCCTGATCGTCATGCTTTTCGGGATTTGGCAGCCCGTGACACTTGTTGCATGAGTTTTCAAAAATCGTTTTTCCCTGAGCCAATTGTTCGGATGAGGTGTATTTTGGCCCGGTAACGGCTACACTTTTCGGTCCGCACGATACCATCATCGCCGCGGAGCCCAAGATCATACCCAAAATCAATTTTTTCATAATAATATTTTTTGAAGTGATTATTTCTTTACAGAAACGATATAATCATAAACCCATTGGTGCTGTTCATCTGTCAGTTTCGCTTTTGGAGCCATAGAATTCATGATTCCTACCCATTGTACCGAAGTATGAGAGATCGGATCCGGTAATTTGTGGCATCTTCCGCAAGAGTTTTCAAAAATCGTTTTTCCTTGAGCGATCTGTTCGGCAGTAGAAGTTGCAGGCCCTATAGGCGCCGTTGCTGTAGAAGTTTTTGGAGTACAGGAAGCCAAAAGAACAGCAGTAAATGACGCTATAGCAATGAGTTTTTTCATTCGTTTTAAAATTTTGATTAAAACAAATGTAGCAAATTCCCTGTGTGATTGATGTAGAGCCGGACAATTTAGAAGAAATACAAATAGAGAGGGATTTGGTGAATTGTGAATTGTGAATTTTTAAAAAGAGTGAAAATTCCCTGTGGCTAGAGTTGTGAAAAAGAATTATTAATAAAAATTTCAGGAGCTTTATCCTGCTTTCCACTATATCTTTTTGGTTACGGCTCCGCTTCGCTCCGCCGCAACCAAAAAGGATGCCGTTGCAATCAGGGCTAGGACTGCAGTCATTCATTAAAATTTAGAAAACAAATTTAAGCTAAGAGTAATTTTCATCAAAAAAATTAACAAGCAAAGCGAATTGACTATTGACCATTGACTTATAAATCATTATTTTTGAATCAATGAAATTTTCTACAGAAGAGCTAATAGAAGGAATAAAATCGGGAAACAAACGCCTGATTGCAAAAGCTATTACATTGGTTGAAAGTAAAAAAGCCGAACACAGAACGCAAGCTGAAGAGCTTTTAAAACAAATCATGCCGCTGACGGGAAATTCTATCCGGGTGGGAGTGACAGGAGTTCCGGGTGCCGGAAAATCAACTTTTATAGAAAATTTCGGACGGTTGGCGATTTCAAATGGTAAAAAAGTGGCGGTTCTCGCTATTGATCCCAGTTCGGCAATCAATAAAGGAAGTATTTTGGGCGATAAAACCAGAATGGAAGAGCTCGCAAAAGAAGAAAATGCCTTCATCCGACCTTCCCCGAGTTCGGGATTTTTGGGAGGTGTTGCCAATACCACTTTCGAAACCATGATGATCTGTGAAGCTGCGGGCTATGATTATATTTTAATAGAAACCGTTGGTGTAGGGCAGTCTGAAGTGCTGGTTGCGGATATTACCGATGTTTTTTTATTTCTAAAAATCATCGGCGGCGGTGATGAGCTTCAGGGAATCAAACGCGGAATTATGGAAATGGTAGATGTTATTTTCATTAATAAAGTTGAAAAAGAAAATCTTCAGAAAGCAAAAAACACAAGACTGGAATTGAAGCGGGCACTGGATTTTATTCCACCAAAAGAAAAAGACTGGAAAGTTCCTGTTTTATTGGGTTCTGCTTTGTATAATGAAGGTTTGGGAGAAGTTTTCGAAAAAATTAATGAATTTATTAGCCTTAAAAAGAAAACCCACAGATTCGAGGAAGTGAGAATACAACAGGCCGAAAAGCGTTTTGAATATTGGGTTCAGGCATATATTTTATCGATGATGAAAAAAAATAATTCTGTGGAGGAAGCCTATATTCAGCATAAAAAAAATGCTTCGACAATGGTTTCAAGTCCCAGTACCGAAGCAAAATTATTTGTTGAAAAGTTTTTACGGAATTCGGAATCCGAGCTTCGAGATTCTGAGAATTAATATTTTTCACAAATAAAATCCCGTATCTCGCATCCCGTACCTCGATAAACTCACCTAGGGTTTCTCTTTTTCCTCTTCATTTTTTGAAATGTATCCGTCATAAGAAATCGGCTGTCTGTCGTTGCTTCGGATGGACGTAAATGCTTTTCCGTTTTTGAAAACCTCAATGGTAATTTCATCCACCGAACTTTGATCATTCACCTTAATTTTTACAATCGATTTTCCTTTTCTACCCTGAGTTGTAGTCACCGTAAAATCTTTTGAAGTAAACCTGTAGCTATTCTGGCTTGTGTTTCCGTAAGTTGGATTAAAAACCCTTCCAAAATAAGGTAAAACCACTTCCAGCTTATCTTTTCTTAAATCTATTGAATAATTGTCTCCCGAAAGATCCAAAAATCTGGTGGATGTAGAATTCGGCAGAGAATTCATTACATTAATGACATCATAATTGGTAGGAGTTGCCCTTTGCGCGTGAAATGAGAAATCCTTAGAATTCACAAGATTCGTCACTGTTTGGGTGTCCATGTCCTGAGCTGTACAGTTTTGGAAAAGAAATAAAAATCCAAAAATCCATATGATCGAAATATACTTTTTCATGATAGTAAAATAATTATTAAATTTAAATAGCAAATTACATGCAAATATATCGCTTCTGAAAATTTTGGAATAAAAATTGTTAAGGTTGAACTAATACACTCGAAACTATGAAAATAAAACATTTATTAGGAATAGGAGCCATTGCTCTGTCAGTTGTAGCATGTACTACAAACCCGATTACGGGAAGATCTTCTTTGCAGCTAGCAAATAATTCGGAAATTCTGACGATGTCTGCACAGGAATATAAAACAACATTGTCTAAAGGAAAGGTAATCACAGGAACGGCAGATGCAAAAAGAGTGGTAAATGTAGGAACAAGAATAAAATCTGCTGCCGAAAGATATTATCAGTCAATCGGGCGTTCTGCAGACCTTGCGAATTATAACTGGGAATTTAATCTTTTACAAAGCAACGAGCTGAATGCCTGGTGTATGCCTGGTGGAAAAGTAGCTGTTTATACGGGAATTTTACCGATTACAAAAAATGATAACGGACTTGCTGTAGTAATGGGACACGAAGTTTCTCACGCTTTGGCAGGACACGGAAATGAGAGAATTTCTCAGGCAATGGTAGCACAATACGGTGGTGCTATTTTAGGAGGGACGATTTCCAATGCGCAGTGGGCAAGTGTTTTCCAGAAAGTTTATCCTATCGGTTCACAGGTTGCTTTATTGAAATATGGTAGAAATCAGGAGTCTGAAGCAGATAAAATGGGATTATATTTAATGGGAATGGCAGGCTACGATCCAAGAGAGGCAATTCCTTTCTGGGGAAGAATGGAAGCGGCTTCTAAAGGAGCAAGACAACCGGAATTCCTTTCTACGCACCCGAATCCGGAAACGAGAATTTCAGATATCAACAAAGATTTACCTCAGGCGCTTGAATATTATAAGGCTGCTGGAGGAAAAATCTAATTCATAAAGAATTTTTAATCTTGAGTAAAAGCCTTATCAAAAATTTGTAAATTTGGTAAGGCTTTTTAATTTTTAATCCTTAAACACAATATCATGAAGAGTTTATCACTTACCGGACTTGTACTTTTGGCTGTTTCAGCTTTACTTTTTTACCTAACGACAGATTTTACCGTTGAGAAAATTACCCTTTCACATATTATGGGAGTTATGGCGGGGGTAGGAATTGGCCTCATTATCGGCGGATTGGTAGGATATGTAAGTAAGGGAAGCGCTATTAAACAAGAGCAGAAAAGAAAAGAATACAAACAATTACAAAAAGATAAAGAAGAGCTGGAAAAGCAGGCGGCCGAAATCGCAAAACGTGAAGCCGAACTTCGGAATCAGCAAAATCAAAATCCTCAGATCTAGTGATCTGAGGATTTTTTATAGTTGTTATTTTCAGGAATTAAAATTTGTATCCAACGCCCACCATAAATAAGTTGGGTCTGTTGTCGTATCTTATTTCTTCACCCGAAACTCTGTTGATAAAGTTTCTGGAATCTTTGCTGAAAGCACCTTCATATCTTGCATTCAGAATTAATTTTGAAATTTCAACCTGGGCGCCGAACTGGTAACCTACCGTGAAATTATCCCTTGCATTTTCCGTAAAATCGTTGAAAGTATCTTCCTTGCTCAGATTATAACTTGCTACCGGACCTACAAAAACACCCAACGTATTTCCTAAAATATTGTATCCTAACAATATAGGAACGTCGATTCTGCTGCTTTTTACATCAAATGTTGTATTGTCTGCAGTGAACTCGTTTTTGAAATTGGTGTAATACAATTCCGGCATTAAGTAAAATGATGTAGGCAAGCCCACTTTTAATGAAAGTCCTACGTTGAAACCTACATTATTCTTTCCTTCTCCTTCAATCGCCTGGTTTACTGTTCCTTTAATGTTCTTCCAGGAAGGAGATCCTGTCGGAAATATGATATTTGCCTTTCCCGCCAGAGAAATCTGAGCAGATGCAAACATCGAAAAACCTATTAATGCTATACTAAAAACCTTTTTCATTTTCGTCTATTTTTGTGATTGTATTATCAATAGTTTTATTATTTTCAAGTAAATATTCTCTCAGTTCTTTAAAGAGTTCTGATGAATAAACGAAGTCAATCAAATTTTTATTGCCTGCCGTGATCAGGATATCTTTATTTCCTTCCCATTCTTTAATTCCTAATCTTAGATAAACAATTTTCTCGCCAATCGTCATTACGGAGTTCATATCGTGCGTATTGATGATTGTAGTAGTATTATATTCTTTTGTGATTTCCAGCAAAAGGTCATCGATTACGTTGGATGTATAAGGATCCAGACCGGAGTTTGGTTCGTCACAGAAAAGATATTTCGGGTTGTTTACAATAGCTCTTGCGATGGCCACCCTTTTTTGCATCCCCCCGGAAATCTCGGACGGGAATTTTCTGTTGGCTTTATCAAGATGCACTCTTCCGATTACTTCAAAAACCCTTTTCTTTTTTTCACGGAAAGTAAGATTGGTAAACATATCCAGCGGAAACATGATATTTTCTTCCACTGTTAAAGAGTCAAACAAAGCACTTCCCTGGAATACCGTTCCGATTTCTGAGCGAAGATGCTGCTTCTCCTCACGGCTCATTACGTTGATATCTCTTCCGTCGAAAAGAATTTCTCCAGAAGTTGGCTGGTAAACATTCAGTAAGCTTTTTAGGAAAACGGTTTTTCCCGATCCACTCTGTCCAATAATTAAGTTTACTTTTCCTTTATCAAAAGAGGTTGAAATTCCTTTAAGTACTTCAACTTCATCAAAACTTTTTTTAAGATTTTTTACCTCAATCATTAGCTTAATATTAATTGGGTTAATAATAATTCGGAAAGGATAATGAATACCATTGTCCAAACTACTGCCTGCGTACTAGCTCTACCTACTTCCAGTGAACCACCTTTTACATTATATCCGAAATAAGCAGGAACTGAAGCAATAATGAATGCAAAAACGATGGTTTTTGTGAATGCATAAAAAATGAATAAGTTGGGCATATACATCTGAATACCCACTACATAATCATTTGTCGTCCAGTTTCCCGTTAAAATACCTGCAACATATCCGCCTCCGATACCGAAAACGATACTGATTGCGATGAGTAAAGGATTAAAAATAACACAGGCGATTATTTTAGGTAAAATCAGAAAATTCGGAGAGTTTACTCCCATAATATCCAATGCGTCGATCTGCTCAGAAACCCTCATTGTTCCGATACTCGAAGCGATGTATGAACCTACTTTTCCTGCTAAAATCAAGCTGATAATGGTAGGGGAAAACTCTAGGACTAAAACCGCCTTTGTAGCATATCCTACAAATGATGGAGGAATAGGGAACGAAGATGCATCAAAATTATTAAACATCTGGATGGCAACTACCGCTCCTACGAATATGGATGTGAAGATCACCAATCCGAATGAATTGACTCCCAAATCATTGATCTCTCTCATGAACAGCTTCCAGAACACTCTCATTTTCTGAGGTTTCTGTATGGATTTACCTAGAAGGATAATGTATTCTCCTATTGCTGTAAAAAACTTTTTTAACATTCTGCTAAATTAGACTTTTTTTATTTAATTAGATTAAGATTGAGGTTAAGTCTGACGCTCATTTATGATTAAAAATCAGCTCAAAACTTACCTGTTTTACCTATTTATTTTGCATTTTTATCTCCGGTGATCACCAGTAAAACGGTTTTTAAAATAATAACCAGATCCAGGACGAAACTCCAGTTTCTTACGTAGAATGCATCTGCCAAAACCCGCTTATTCATCTCCACTTCCACATCTCCTGCATCACCGCGAAGTCCGTTTACCTGCGCCAAGCCTGTAATTCCCGGGCTTACCATGCTTCTCAGACTGTATCGCCCGATTTTTGGTTTGTAGTAATTATCAACAGCCAGCATATGTGGTCTTGGTCCGACGATTGACATTTCACCTTTCAAAACATTCAAAAACTGCGGCATCTCGTCGAGACTGGTTTTTCTTAAAAATTTTCCGATCCGTGTAATTCTGGAATCATTTTCACTGGTGGTTTTCGTTGAAGATTCGTTATTAACGACCATTGTTCTGAACTTAATACAATCAAAAACTTCTTCATGAAAACCATATCTTTTCTGTATGAAAAAAACGGGCCCTTTTGATGAAGATTTAATTAAAATTGCAATAAGCGGAAACAGCCACGAGCAGATACACACCAAAATAATGGATGAAAAAACGATGTCGAATATTCTTTTTAATAAAAAATTAGAATAATAATCCAACGGATATTTGGCTTGGTTTAAAACCGGCTGTGTCTGGATATATCCCATATCATACAAAAAGAAATCACTTTGTGTAATACTGGGAATCAGAGAAATATGAACTTTGTTCGCCTCTGCCAATTTGAAAATTTCTTTCTCAGTTTTCTCGTTGAATGAATTTTCTATAGGAATAAAAAGCGTGTGAATTCCGTTTGTTTTCCAGAATTCGATTAATTCTTCCGGTTTTATCTCAGGATTTTTATATTCGAAAATTTTATACCCGTAATCTCTTCTTTCCGTTAAAATGTTTTTTAAAACTTCTGTAGAGCTGTCTTCATGCAGAAACATAATATTCCTGTGGTTGATCCCCAGACTACGGACGTATTTAATTCCAAAATAAATCAAAGATTTTGTAAGGAAAATAAAGAAAAACAGATAAAACGACAGCCAGTAAATATCCGAATTGAAAAATACATTGTAACTGACTTTCCCAATCAGCAAAACCCCAAGAATAAACAATAAAAAATGAACCAGGAGTCTTTCCAAAAACAGAGTGTAGGTCAGGTTTCTGGGAATATTATAAATCCTTGTCCTGCCACTGAGAAGCATCCAGAACAAAAACAATAATACCAAAGAAAAAACGTTTTGATACCAGGTTTCCTGATTGTATTTAAGATTTTGGTTTCTGCTGACAAAAAAGAATATGAAAATAGATGCAATAACCAAAAGGTCAAGCAAAATAATGATCGATTTTAGGTATCTAGAGTATCGAATTCTCTGCATCTATCTGTATTACGGATACGAAGAGCTAAGTTACATATTTTTTACGGGATATTAAGATATTTATGGGTCTGCACTGAAGCCCGCCATTCAGGGTGTTCCAGAATGAAATCTGTAATTTTTGGATACATTTCATCACGCTTGCTCCATTCACTCTGAAGATATAATGTGCAGTTTCCTGAAACTTTAGCGGCCTGTTCCTGAGCAAATTTAAAATCATTATTATTAAATACAATTACTTTAAGCTCATGAGCTTTAGCATAAATTTCCTCTTTTGGCAGTCCTGTTTTTTTTGGTGAAAGGGTAATCCAGTCGATTTGTCCGCTCATCGGATAGGCTCCGGATGTTTCAATATGAATGGTGCAACCCAATTCTTTTAATTTGGATGTTAAAATATCAAGATTCCACATTAAAGGTTCTCCGCCTGTTAAAACGATTGTCTTACAGTGCTTTGCTGCAGTTTCGGCAATTTCTTCTGCATTCATCAGCGGATGTAAATTCGGATCCCAGCTTTCCTTTACATCACACCAGTGACACCCGACGTCGCAACCGCCCAGTCTGATGAAATAGGCTGCTTTTCCGGTGTGTGCTCCTTCTCCCTGAAGAGTGTAAAAATGCTCCATCACTGGGAGCATTTTACCTTCTTTTAATAATATTTCTTCTGTTAAATTCATTTTAAAATTAGTCGTTATAGACCGAAGTTTTATAAGCAATGATGGTATTTTTCATCAACATCGCTCTTGTCATAGGTCCTACACCTCCCGGAACAGGCGTGATCCAGCTTGCTTTGGCAGCGCAGCTGTCAAAATCTACGTCACCAGCCAGATAATATCCTTTCGGAGAATCGTCGTCTACTCTTGTGATACCTACGTCTACAATCACCGCTCCGTCTTTGATCATGTCTCCTTTCAGGAAATGAGGATCGCCTAAAGCTGTAATGACGATGTCTGCTTTTTTAGTATATTCTTCGATGTCTTTTGTATAAGAGTGTGTCAACGTAACCGTAGAATTTCCCGGGAAATCTTTTCTTCCCATCAGGATACTCATTGGTCTTCCTACGATTTTACTTCTTCCGATGATGACACAGTCTTTCCCTTTTGTTTCAATATTGTATCTCTCCAATAATGTTAAAATTCCGAATGGAGTTGCGGGCAGGAAAGTATCCATTTCCAACGCCATTTTCCCGAAATTTGTAGGGTGGAAACCGTCAACATCTTTTCTTGGATCAATCGCATTGATAATTTTTTCCTGATCAACCTGATCTGGTAAAGGCAACTGAACGATGAATCCGTCTACAGATTTATCTTTATTAAGTTCCTCGATTTTTTCCAATAATTCAGATTCAGAAACCGTACTTGGAAATTTGATCAGGCTCGATTGAAATCCTACTTCTTCACAATCTTTTACTTTAGCATTTACATAAGCCTTGCTTGCTCCGTTGTTTCCGACAAGAATGGCCACCAAATGCGGCGCTCTTCTTTTCCCTGCAACAATTTTTTCAACTTCAGCCTTGATTTCCTGTTTTATTTCTTTGGATACTTTTAATCCGTCAAGAATTTCTGCCATTTTACTTTTTATTATTTATTAGATTTTTATTAATTAAAGATATTTCTTCAAATGTCTCAGAAATACCAAAAACCAGAAAATCATGTTTTCTTAATTTTTCCAGCATGTCAATTGTTCTTTGCTGTCCGTTTTCAAAAAAACGCTCATGAACTTCTACGAGAATCTGTCCAATTTCAACATTTGAATTTAATATACTTTCAATAACATTATATTCAAAGCCTTCAATATCCATCTTTAAAACATCAATTTTTTTATGTTCCAGCATATGAGCAATGTCTTGAAGAGATTGCAGCTGAACTTCAATCTTTGAGTCTGAATCAACATTATTTTGCTGAACAAGACTTCCTGAAACATAATTTGGATTTTTAGGAAGATAAAAATAATCTACAGTAGTTTTATCTCCAATTCCGGAACTGTAAAATTTAAAATTCTCAGGAACCTGTCTGGATTTTATCCAATTAATTGATTTGGGAGTGGGATCAAAGCCGAAAACAAGGCAATTATTATCCTTAATCATCTCTTCATCAAAAGAAATATCTTCCCCGATACCGAAAGAATAAACAATGGAGTTTTTATCTAAAAATTCTGTAGCAACATAAAATCCTCCATAATCATTTCCCAACCATTTTTTTTGGATACTAATATCCTTTTTTAGATGGTTTGTTGTCGGGCTTAAGGATAATTGAATAAATTTAATTTTCCTTTTTAATTTGTGTATTGTGTTAAGCATTCTTTTTATAATAATTAATCAACCCGTTCGTCGAAGAGTCATGAGAGCTGATCGGCTCATTACTTTCAAGTTCCGGTAAGATTTTGTTAGCTAAAACTTTTCCTAATTCCACGCCAAACTGGTCGAAGCTGAAGATATTCCAAATCACACCCTGAACAAAAATTTTATGTTCATACATGGCAATTAACTGTCCCAATGAAAAAGGCGTTAATTCTTTGAATAATATGGAGTTAGTTGGCGTATTTCCATGAAAGACCTTATAATTTAACAGGAAATCAATCTCTTCATCAGACTTCCCTGAATTTTTTAATTCTTCCTCAACTTCCTCTTCCGTTTTTCCGAAGGCAAGTGCTTCAGTCTGAGCGAAAAAGTTAGCTAATAATTTATCCTGATGATCAGAAACTTTATTCGGGCTTTTTGCATAAGCGATAAAATCTGCAGGAATCAATTCTGTTCCCTGGTGGATCAGCTGATAAAATGCGTGTTGTCCGTTTGTTCCCGGCTCACCCCAAATGATGGGTCCTGTTTCATACTCTACAAATTCTCCGTTTCTGTCGACACATTTTCCGTTACTTTCCATATCTCCCTGTTGAAGATAGGCTGCAAACCTGTCTAAATATTGAGAATAAGGAAGAATCGCATAGCTTGTCGCTGCATAAAAATTACGATACCAGATTCCTAATAATCCCATTAAAACCGGAACGTTTTCAGAGAAATTGGCAGTCTGGAAATGTTGGTCTGTATCGTAAGCCCCCTTTAATAATTGTTCAAAATTTTCATAACCCACCGAAAGGACGATGCTTAAACCAATCGCACTCCAAAGTGAATATCTTCCGCCCACCCAATCCCAGAATTCGAAGATATTTTCTTCTGCGATTCCGAAGTCTTTAACGAATTGAACGTTAGTGGATAAAGCAACAAAATGTTTAGCTACATCTTCTTGTTTTCCGGCTTTTAAAAACCAGTCTTTTGCCGAATTGGCGTTTGTCATGGTTTCCTGAGTGGTGAATGTCTTGGAAGCAATGATGAATAAAGTTGTTTCAGGGTTTAAATTCTTTACAACTTCTGCAATATGATTTCCATCTACATTGGAAACAAAATGAACGTTTAATCTTGTTTTAAAATGTTTTAAAGCAGAAACTATCATCACAGGTCCTAAGTCTGAACCTCCGATTCCGATATTCACAACATCCGTAATTTCTTTTCCGCTAAAACCTTTGTGAGCCCCTGAAATAATGCTTTCAGAAAAAGTTTTCATATGATCCAGCACTCTTTTGATCTGAGGCTTGATATTTTCCCCGTCTACCAAAATTTCTCTATCGGAAAAATCTCTCAAAGCGGTATGCAGAACTGCTCTTCCTTCAGTTTCATTGATTTTGTCACCTGAAAACATTTTAGCAATCGCATCTTTCAATTGGCATTCTTCTGCAAGGTTTAAAAGAAGTTCTTTGGTTCTTGCATCGATCAGGTTTTTAGAATAATCAAAAAGAAAATGATCTCTCTGTAAAGAAAATTCACTGAAACGATTCGGGTTATATTGAAAAAGACTTCTCAGATCAAAATCGTTGTCTCCGAAATGTTCATCGAGAGCTTTCCAGCTGTTGGTTTGAGTAGGATTTATTTTTGATAGCATATATTTAGAAATTAGGGTTTTAAGGCACCGGATCCAGGATTGTTGAACGCCAAATCCTCATGCAAAATTATTGATTTGCAAATTTACGGAATTTTACTTCAATGATGTTAATTGATAATTAAAAATAGACAAGAAGTTACAGTCTATTAGCTTAAAAATTATTACTTTTAAATTTAAAATTTTCATTAAAAATCATGCTTAGTAGAAGAAATTTCATTAAAAAATCATCACTGGGAGTGGGCTTTTTGGCTTTGCCCGGTTCTGCAAAATTTTTATATACAGATGATTATGTTTCAAAAAGACCAAGTTTGGAACAAAGAAAATTTACTTCTCTGGCGGTTGAAAATACCATTAAAACCATTAAAAAATCAATTGGAGATAAAGAACTGGCATGGATGTTTGAAAATTGTTTCCCCAATACTTTGGATACGACGGTGAAATTTTATCAGAAAAATAATAAATTTTATACCTACGTAATCACGGGAGATATCGATGCCATGTGGCTTCGTGATTCTTCTGCACAGGTTTATCCCTATTTAAGTCTGGCCAATGAAGACAAAAAATTGAAAAATCTGTCGAAAGGTGTCATCAATAAGCAGGTTGAGTGCGTTCTTCTTGATCCTTATGCGAATGCATTTTTCGATGATGCGAGTAAAATAAGCGAATGGAAAGACGATTCTACACAAATGAAACCGGGAATTCATGAGCGAAAATGGGAAATTGATTCTTTATGCTACGTGATGCGTTTGTCTTACAATTATTGGAAAACAACCGGAGATTCTTCGGTTTTTGATGCAGATTGGAAAAAAGCGATGCTTTTAATTTTACAGACTTTCAAAGAACAGCAGCGAAAAGATTCTAAAGGGACTTATTCTTTTGAAAGGGCAAACGGAAATCCTCTGGATACACAATTTGGAAAAGGTTACGGAAATCCAACGAAGAAAATCGGTCTGATTCATTCGATGTTCCGGCCTTCTGACGATGCTACTTTTTATCCTTTTTTGATTTCTTCCAATATGTTTGCGGTCGTTTCATTAAGAGAAACAGCTGAGATTTTTTCTAAAGTTTTAAAAGATGAAAATTTTTCCAGTCAATATAAAAATCTGGCAAAAGAAGTGGATGAAGCCATACAGAAATATGCCATTTTGAATCATCCTGAAGCTGGGAAAATTTACGCTTTGGAAATTGATGGCTTCGGAAATGCTTTATTCATGGATGATGCGAATGTTCCGAATCTGCTTTCAATTCCCTATTTGGGATATGCTTCAAAAGAAGATGAAGTGTATAAAAACACCCGGAAATTTTCTTTAAGTAAAGCCAATCCGTGGTTCAGTGAAGGGAAATTTGCGAAAGGAATCGGCGGGCCTCACATTGGTGAGCATAAAATCTGGCCTTTAGGTCTAATCATGCAGGCGTTGACGACAGATGATGATGAAGAAATTCTTTATTGTTTAAAAACATTAAAAGCAACACATGCCGGAACAGGATTTATCCACGAATCTTTTCATGTTGATAATCCGAAAGACTATACGAGATCATGGTTTTCCTGGGCCAATACTCTTTTCGGAGAACTGATTTTGCATCTGTACAAAACAAAACCCGACATTTTAAAAAGAAAGTTGTAGACATAAAAACCCCCAGATTTTTCTGGAGGTTTCTTGTAAAATTTAAAATATATATAGATAACCAAAGGTTAGGATAGCTTACACTTCTGTTGTAGTTTGCTTTTTAGCAGGTTTTCTTTTTCTTAAAAAATAAACAATCACCGCCCCGATCAGTAAAATTGGCCAAACCGTAATTAGTCCCACAATAATTCTCTGAATTAAATAATATCCTTCTACAAAGGCAGATTTTGCGCTGTAAACGAAAGCAAACTTGTATTTATCATCGATGCTTTTTGTATTGGTAATACCGATTTCGGCGACTCTGATTTTGGGTTCTTTGATGTAAATGTCAATCGTGCTGTATTTTAACTGATCCGTCATATTCATGCTTTCCAATTGCTGGTCGTTTCCTTCTCGCATATTTTCATCACTCAAGGTTACTTTGTCTTTATTTACCTTCAGTTGAGCGATATTGTCGGTGGTTTTTTTGTTTCTTTGAGCTTCCAGAGCCGAATATTTGATGTTGGCAGTAACATCTTCCGCGTTGATTGATCTTGAGTTTAGGAATAATTTTTTATCATTAATTAAAGTCAATAATTCGCTCAGTTTATCAGTCGGAACTCTTAATTGCATTCTGTTTTCAGTCTGATATTTTTTCACCAAAACAGCATTTTCATTGGATGTATTGTATGTGTCTTCGGAGATTACATTACTGTGAAGGTTGCTTTGGGTGACAAATCCGCCCAATTCCTGAACCGATTTTTCAATGGAAATGGTGGCTTTATAGACATCTTTCACTTCCATATTTACGTCTGCTGTTTTAATGAACTGCTTGTCTTTTACTTTCATGGTTGCCACTGAAGAAATGCTGTCGGACGCCACGACTGCTGCGGAATCTGTCGTTGCATACGCTTCAAGATCTGTTGCGGAAACTTCCCCTTTTTTGCATGAATAGATTCCTAATAAAAGTGCTCCTGCGATGGATAATCTGATGTAAGTGGTTTTCATACTATTGATTTTTAATGTTTTGCTTATCCCAAAGTTGGTGCTGAATTTTTTGTAATGTTTGAAAATCGCAGGTAAAAATTTTGTAAAGAAAAATTCTGTTTTAAATATTTTAAAATCAATGTTTTGTAAAATAACTTCAATAAAATGTGCTTGTTTTCGGATTAATTTTTGCATAACTTTTACAAATCAAACACACCATACACTATGTCAAATACGTTTTCCAAAATCAGAAACGCCATAGAATTATTCAGATCCATAGATTTTGATCAGTTGAGTGCTATTTCTCAGAAAATTGATTTGCCAAAACTGATGCAAAACTTTTCAAAGTTGGACGATAAACAACTTGGAGGTTTAATGAAAATGCTCGATCCGAATAAGAAAAAGAAAGAACTTCCGCCTGTTGATGGGGATTTCTACGATATTTATCACACCTTAAGTCCGGAACAGCGGGAAATTCAGCTTAAAGTAAGAGCTTTCATGGAAAAAGAAGTAAAACCTCTGGTGAATCATTACTGGCTGAGAGACGAATTTCCTCATGAATTAATTCCAAAATTCCAGAAACTAGATATTTGTGGAGTGACGTATCAAGGCTATGGTTGTCCGGGATTACCTTTTTTAATGGAAGGAGTTCTGGCGATGGAAATGGCTAGAATTGATGCTTCTATTGCTACTTTCTTCGGAGTTCAATCGGGTTTGTCAATGGGATCCATTTATATATGCGGTTCTGAAGAGCAAAAACAAAAATGGCTTCCTCAGATGCAAAAATTTGAAAAAATCGGTGCATTTGGTTTAACGGAGCCTGAAGTGGGATCCGGTGCAGCGGGAGGTTTAACGGTGACCTGTAAAAAAACTCCGGAAGGCTGGGTTCTGAATGGCCAGAAAAAATGGATCGGAAATGCAACATTCGCTGACATAATCATAATCTGGGCAAGAGATATGGATGATGGTGAAGTGAAAGGTTTTATTGTTGAAAAAGATAATCCCGGTTATTCTGTAGAGAAAATTAAAGGTAAAATGGCATTAAGAATCGTTCAGAACGGGTTAATTACCCTGAAAGATTGCTTAGTGACAGAAGAAAACAGATTGCAAAATGCCAATTCATTTAAAGACACGGCAAAAGTATTAAGAATGACAAGAGCCGGAGTCGCATGGATGGCAACAGGCTGTGCGAGAGGTGCCTACGAAAGTGCTTTGGATTACACCAGAAAAAGAGAACAGTTCGGAAAACCGATTGCTTCGTTTCAGATGATTCAGGGGCATTTGGTGGAAATGCTGTCGAATCTTACAGCGATGCAGACGATGGTTTTCAGGCTTTCTGAAATGCAGGATGAAGGGATTTTAAAGGACGAACACGCTTCTTTAGCCAAAGTTTTCTGTACATTAAGAACAAGAGATATCGTTTCCAGAGCGCGTGAAGTAATGGGCGGAAACGGAATTCTGCTTGAATATGATGTCGCAAGATTCGTTGCCGACGCAGAAGCCATTTATTCTTATGAAGGAACAAAAGAAATCAACTCACTGATTGTGGGAAGATCGATCACCGGGTTCAGCGCATTTGTATGATGTGAGTGTCAATGAATGGTCAATTGTGAATTTTGCTCCGCCGTGAATTTTTAAAATTAACAAGCAAAGCGAATTGGCAATTGACCATTTACATTTTATCAGCTGACTAGAGCTTTATATTTTTCTTTATTGTCGATAATCATCCAGATGTTGATAATAAATAGAACTACTGCTATTATGATTCCCATCTGAGACTGGTCTTTACAAACATTATGCAATAGGATTCCTACCATTACAGGTAAAATAATAATGGCACCTAAAGCTCTTGTTTTAGGGAAAATAAATAATACTCCTCCGATCACTTCCACGGCACCCACTAAAGGCATCAGCCATCCGATTTCTCCGAAAGCAGCATAGACTTTCATTTGTTCAGGTGTGAGTTTTGGCATTGGATTGTAGTGAAAGAATTTGTCTAATCCTGCATTAATGAACATCAGACCGAAAAGGAGGGCAAAGATAAATTTTACGATTTTCATGTTTGGTAATTTTTGATCAAATTTAAATAAAATTGTAATTTGCTGATTAAAATTAAAATAATTTTTAAATGTATTGATAATTATCTCTGAACTTGTTTAAACTTTTATTTTAACCACAAAAGATACAAAAGATCTAACATGTTGGTTATTTAAGTTCATTATTAAACCGAAAATAAGAATACATACGTTTTAAAAATCTTTGATTTTTATTCTTTTGCAGGCTTTTTAATCCATTTCCTCTAAAGTAATATTCTTTGAAATTTTGTATTTCTTTTTCTTTTTGTGAGGTTTTTCCTCTTCGCCGAGTAGTTTTCCCCAGGGTTTTAAACCTTCCACTCTTTCAAAAACAATTTTAATGATTGCGATCGCCGGAATACACAAAAACATTCCTGCAATGCCCCAAAGATGTTCCCCGATAACAATTCCGATGAAGGAAAATAAGGCGTTGATTTTCACTTTTGAACCTACCACAAAAGGCAGAATGATATTCCCGTCAACAATATGAACTGCAATGTAGCCGATGATCACATAAATACAGGTCGATGGAGTTGTCGTCGCAAAAGCGATAAAACATGAAATTAAAAGTGCAATACAAATTCCCAAATAAGGAATGACGTTTAATAAACCTGTCAAAATACCCAAAAGAATAGCGTATTTTACGCCTAAAATGGTCAGGACAATTGATGTTAAGATCGAGACGATAACAACCTGCAAACAAAGTCCGAAGATATATTTTTTCGTCATGATTCTTACTTCGTTTACCACTTCCTGAACGCTTGCTTTATGTTTTTCGTTAAAAACCGTTACGATGAAATTATTTAAAATCCTTCTGTAATTTAAGATGAAAATAAAAAACAGAATAAAGAATACGATAAAACCAAGCCCCGTAGAAAATATCCCGAAAGTAAAGCCTAAAATCACTCCTGTAGAAGACAGAAGTTTATCCAGACCCTGATCGAGATAATCCAGCTGTTCATCGATCTTCACATGAAAAGTTTCCGAAACCCAGTTCTGAAGTTCATTAAAAACCTGTGTAAACTGCACCCGCAAATGCGGAACATCTTTACTGAAATCCGACAGCTGCGAGCCAAAGAAATAGACCAATCCTGTTAAGATCACCAACATGATCATCACGGAAGTTATGGTAGACATGGATCTTGTAAATCTTAGTTTTCTTTCCATAAAAGTGGCAGCCGGTAAAAAAAGCATGGCCATTAAAAAAGCCAGAAAGAAAGGCGCCAAAATACTTTCTCCTAATGCCAGTATATAAACAATCCCAATAATCGATATGACTACCAGGGTGAGTTTAACAAGAAAAGGCAATCGAATAAAATTCATAATTTCAAAATTTGCTGCATAAAAATAAGAAAAACCCTCCGATTTGAAGGGCTTATTTCATTAATTAACTATAATTCTTTTCATCACATCCGAAAATTCTATACGTCGAGAAATGCTACCACATTTGTGATTTTCCCGTTTTTCATTTTCATAAACCAGGCGTAAGAAGAGCGGTAAGGCTTGTCATCCAGCGCTGTGGCTTCTCCGTCCCAAAGGGCAATCACCATATCATTATCCGCAAAAATATTTCGGACGGTTGGTTTTATTTTCACCTTTAGTTTTTTGTTTAAAGGAATAATCACTTCATCCAGAAACTCCTGTTTTGAGGTATAAATTTTGGAGTAAGGAGTAGAACCTGTAATTTCCCAATGCATGTCGTCATTCAAAAGATCAAAAAAGTTTCCGTTTCCGTTGTGCCATTCCTGAAAGGCTTTTGTGATGATTTCTTTATTGGAAAGTTCTTCCTGAGTATAATGCTGAGCTTCTGTTGTAGAGAAAATAATCATAGCAAAGAGTGTTAATAAGGTTTTCATTATAATTAATTTTAAAATTGATTTTAATAAGTAAAACAAACCCGAAAAATTTCAGGCTTGTTTTGTATTTTGAGAAATTAAATTGTGTTTTCCCAGGCTTTTAATTGATGATCTTTCAACATATCTTCAATCACTTTTGGAACTACATTTCTGAATTTTCCTTCATCGGCAGGAACGATTTCAATCATACGGTCGATCATTTCCTGAGGATCCATTTTTCCTTCAGGTGTAGCAAAGAAATCATCAAAACCTTTACGAAGATCAGCTCTTTTGGTAAAGTTTACTTCATCATCCAGCCAACGGAACGGGTTGTCTGCCATCGTTTCATTATATCCTGTATAATAAGCTCCCGGATTGATGGTCTGTACTTTGATTCCGTATGCGGCAAGTTCCTGCTGCATCGCTTCTGCAAAGGCTTCCAATGCATGTTTTGTAGATACGTAAGTTCCCCAGTTTGCAGGGGTGAACAATCCGCCCATTGAGGATGTGAACACTACTTTTCCTTTTTTGCCTTCTCTTACCCATTTTTGAACTACGCCTTGGGTAAGAATTAATGGTAAGAAAACATTCACTTCATAATTTTTTCTGACAATATCCACCGGGATTTCCCAAACAGGTCCTGCTTCTCCCATTCCTGCGTTGTTCCAAAGGATATCAAAATCCCATTTTAACGCTTGTTTGATGTCGTACTGATCGGTAAGATCCAGACGTTCTACTCTTATTTTATCTGATAAACCTAAGGCTGCAACTTCTTCGCGAAGGGGTGTTACCTGTGATGAAACGTGTACGGTTGCGATGATGTTGTGTCCGTTTTTTGCCATTCCGATAGCTGCTCCTTTTCCGAATCCTGTACCTGCTCCTGTGATTAAAATTGTTTTAATTTCCATTTTGTAAAATTTTTAGTGTTAGTGATTAATTATTAAGTTTAAATTTTTAATTATTGAATTTGAGTTTGATTTAAAATTTCCGCTCCGGCTGTTGCGATCTGAAGGTCTTCTGAAACAGCTCCTCCCGAAACGCCGATATATCCTATGATTTCATTGTTTTTAAGGATAGGAAGTCCGCCTGCAAAACCTACTAATCCGTCGTTGGTGGCTGTCATCCCGTAGGTTCCGGCTTCTGGTTTCAGATATTCACCTACGTTTTCGCTGCTTGTTCTGAAAAGGCTTGCTGTTTTTGCTTTCTTGATGGCGATGTCCATTGATCCTAAAAAAGCGTCGTCCATTCTTTCAAAACTTTTCATGTGTCCTGCAGTGTCAAGAATTGCAATGTTCACATTTACATTCAGTTGTATGGCTTTGGCTCTTGCCTGTTGTACAACCTGTCTAGATTCGTTGAGATTGATTTCCATAATGTTGTTTTTTAAATTTTGTTTTTGTTGTTTCATTTTGTTATGGCAAAGTTGCACCAGATTGAGATGGATTTTTATAGGAAAAAAATGCCCGTTTTTATGAAAATCAAACCTTTTGAAAATTTTATATATTTTTTTACCTTTATGAATTAAAAACTTACCCGAAATCATGAAAACAAGTTTAGATCTTAAAGAAATTGACCTTCTTCGCGAGTTTCCGGAACTTACGCCGATCTATAGAGAAGCGCATGATTCTAAACAGATTAAAGTTTTTAATCGTGAAATTGTAGATTGTAGAAATTATCTTTCCGCCAACAGAAGGGATTTTTATAAAATTCTGATGATTACAGGAGGTGACGGAATTTTTACTTTAGGTTTAAATAAATACATCATTGATAAACCGACCATGATTTTCATTCATCCCAACGATATTATTTCGTGGCAGAAAACTTCGGGAGAATCGGCGGGGTATTATTTATTGTTTAAAAAAGATTTTATCAACAAACATCCGATGCTGAGGGCTACGATAGAAAGGCTGGCTTTATTTAATGATAAATCTAAAAGTATAATTTGTGTTGGAGAAAATGATTTGCCAGGTTTCATCAGGCTTTGGGAAAGCATGTACAACGAACAGGAAAATCAATTGGGAGACGAGGCGATTCAGGCATATATTCAGCTGATGATGATCGACAGCGCAAGAATGTCAAACTTTCCGGCTCCTGAAAATACGGGGGAAGAATATGATCATATTCATCGTTTTTTTGGACTATTGGAAGAGGAGGTTTCGAATATTAATTATGAAAAACCCATCAAATTGAGAACAGCGCAGGAATTTGCGGATTCTTTGAAACTTCATCCGAATTATTTAAACAGAATTTTAAAGAAACGAACTGGTCAAAACGTGAGCAAACACATCAAAGGCAGACTTTTGGATGAATGTAAAGCACTTTTGCTACAGACATCCTGGACGTTGGAACAGATCAGCTATGCGGTAGGTTTTTCCGACCAGCCGAATTTTAATTTTTTCTTTAAAAAGAATACGGGCTTTACTCCGAATGCTTTTAGGAAGGGGATTTTGGAGTGATTTTTAAAAGTAAAATTTAACGGATGGCAGTCATTTAGAATGACACCGAGCTGCATAAATCAAAAACACGTCCCAAAAATCTGAGACGTGTTTTCTTTTATTGAGAATGTTGATATGTTATGAATTATTTTTCAATAGCGATGTCGATTACTTCTTCCATTCGGTTGACGTAATGTACTTTAAGGTTTTTCAAATAATCTTTTTTGATTTCCTCTACATCTTTTCTATTGGCTTCGCAAAGAATAACATCCTGAATTCCGGCTCTTGTCGCAGCCAGTAGTTTTTCTTTAATTCCGCCTACAGGAAGCACTTTTCCTCTTAATGTAATCTCACCGGTCATGGCAAGATGAGGTTTTACTTTTTTATTTTTAAACGAAGAAACCATTGAAGTCAGCATCGCAATCCCTGCAGAAGGTCCGTCTTTCGGAGTCGCACCTTCCGGAACGTGAACGTGGATGTTTTTCTTTTCGATATCATCCTGCGAAATGCCCAGCTCATCATGCTTTGCCTTAATATATTCCAAAGCGATCGTTGCAGATTCTTTCATTACCGTTCCCAGGTTTCCGGTCATTGTTAGAGTTCCTTTTCCACTGCTTAAAATACTTTCAATGAATAGGATATCTCCTCCTACGCTCGTCCATGCGAGACCTGTTACAACCCCCGGAACTCCGGTGATTTCAGACAGGCTTTTCGGTCTTGGAACTCCTAAAATCTCATCAATTTTTTTAATGGAAATTTTAGAATCATATTCTTTTACTAAAGCGGTCTGCAGGGCAACCCAACGTGCGATCGCCGCAATTCTTTTTTCTAAAGATCTTACCCCGCTTTCGGAAGTATGAGCTTCGATAATATGTTTCAGTTCAGAATTTCCAAGCTTGAATGATTTTGAATCCAAACCTGTTTCTTCCTGCTGTTTTTTTATTAAATGTCTTTTAGCGATTTCAATTTTTTCCTCCAAAGTATAGCCTGCAATCTGGATGATCTCCGTTCTGTCCAACAGCGGAGTCTGAATCGTTGAAAGAGAATTGGCTGTTGCAATGAACATTACTTTAGACAAATCATAACCCATTTCTAAGAAATTATCATAGAAAGACTTATTTTGTTCAGGATCAAGAACTTCCAGTAATGCTGAACTCGGATCACCGTGTAACCCTTGCCCGATTTTATCAATTTCATCCAAAACAATCACAGGATTGGAAGTCCCGGATTTCTTGATGGACTGCAGTATTCTTCCGGCCATCGCTCCGATGTACGTTTTTCTATGTCCACGGATCTCACTTTCATCGTGAAGCCCGCCCAAAGAAAGCCTTACATATTTTCTTCCCAACGCGTCTGCAATGGATTTGCCTAATGAAGTTTTACCCACTCCCGGAGGTCCTACCAATAGAAGAATAGGGGATTTCATGTTGTTTTTCAGTTTTAAAACAGCCATGTGCTCCAAAATTCTTTTCTTAATATCTTCTAATCCGAAATGAGCTTTATCTAAAATTTTCTCAGCTTTTTCAATATCAAAAACATCCTTAGTATACGTTTCCCAAGGAAGATCGGTGAAGAAATCAAGATAATTTCTCTGAACATTATAATCCGGCGAATTGGGGTTTTGACGTTGTAACCTGTTGATTTCCTTTTGGAAATGTTCTTCAACTTCCTTACTCCATGTTTTTTTTCTTGCCTTGTCAATCAAATCTTCCACATCACTTTCAGGTCCGCCGCCCAATTCTTCCTGGATGGTTCTTATTTGCTGATTCAGAAAATATTCTCTCTGCTGTTTGTCAAGATCCTTTGATGTTTTCTGATGAATCTGATTTCTCAATTCCAGCTTTCTGAAATCTTCGTGCATCATTTCATAACATTTGTTGGCTCTTTCCATCAGGTTTTTTTCTTCAAGCAGTTTCTGCTTTTCGGGAGAGGGAAAATTAGCGTTTGTGCAGATGAAATTTAATAAATCATCATTATTGTTAATATTCTTTATTGCAAAATTCGCAGCATTCGGAATGTTGGGATCAAGCTCAATGATTTTTAAGGCAAGATCTTTAATGTTTTCCAGTAATGCTTCGTATTCTTCCTTATTTTTTGGTTTTCCGTCTTTTAATTTTGAAATTTCAGCTTTAAAATAAGGCTGTGTTTCAATCATTTTTTTGATCTTAAATCGGTGAAAACCTTTTGTAATGGCGGTAATATTGCCTTCGGGAAGTTTAATGATCTTAATAATCTTTGCTAAAGTTCCGGTCTGGAAAATATCTTTTTCAGCCGGCTGCTCCAGATCAGAGTTTTTCTGGCTTACAATTCCGATAAAATCTCCGTTTTTCTGGGCTTCTTCAAGAAGTTGTATGGATGTTTTTCTCCCTGCTGTAATAGGAATGACAACGTTCGGGAACATTACCATATTTCTTACAGGAAGGATGGGGAATATTTTTTGCTCAGAATTTTTCTCGGTTTCCGAAAGATCGGCAAGGTTGATCTCTTCGGCAACGATGTCAAATCCGTCGCTTATCATTTCTTCTAGACTAATATCTTCAAATTCTGTCATAGTAAATCGAATGACAAATTGTCATTGTCGTTTTAATTCGTTTAACGTGAAATTTCATAATATGCTTTAAAAAAGGGGAGCATAGCATGTGTGCTTAAATTGCACAAGACTTATGCCATTTGTTTTTTGGTAAAAAATATGGTCAAAATTTCCTTATTTTACAGAAATTAAATTTTAAAAATTAAAAAAAGGACTTGGATTTCCGTAATTTCTTAAAAATGTGTATTTTCGCAACCTGATAAAAAACTATAATTTATATAATGGCAATTTTAGGACAAATTAGGAGTAAGCCTTGGCTTTTGATGGGAGTAATTGCATTGGCGCTTTTGGCGTTCCTTGTAAACCCCGAAAGTATTGATAAGGTTTTTGGTAAAAATCCTGATGTTTTAGGAAAAGTAAATGGTGAAAAAATTACCCGTGAAGAGTTTAATGATCAACTTTTCGTGCTGCAGCAGCAGGCAGATCAACAGGGGCAGCCAAAGGCTGGTCTTGAGGAGCAGGCTTGGCAATTGCTTGTGCAGTCGAAACTGATCAAGCAGCAATTCGAAAAATTGGGCTTCGAAATGACGGAAGATTATTTCTGGAACCAAATCCAGTATGATCAGATGTTTGCTCAGCAAAAGCAGTTTTTTGATGAGAAAGGTAATTTCAAAACCCAGGAACTGAAAAAACAGATCGAAGAAATGAAGGCTACGAGTCCTGAAGGTTACAACCAATGGTTGAAAACCAGAAAATCAATCGAGTACAGATTGATGGCAAGACAGGTATTTGCAAATATTTCTACAGGAATCACTACTGGTAAAAAAGAAGCGGAGGAGCTAATGAAAGAAAGAGATCAGCTGGCTGATATCGATTTTGTAAAGATAGATTATGCTTCTTACCTTCAAAAAAATAATATCAAAGTTACTACTGAAGATTTAGCAAACTATATCAATCAGCATCCGATCATGTTCAAAGCAGAGGAGAGCAGAAATTTAGGTATCGTTTATTTCCCTTCTCAGCCAAGTGCAGCAGATGATGCGGCGGCTCAGAAAGAAATCACTAAATTATTCTCAGCAGGAACTGACGCAAGCGGAGGTACAGAAAATTTCCAGAATACAAAGAACGACTCTATGTTTGTCATGGCCAATTCTGATATGCCTTTCAACAATCAGTATTTGAAGCCAAACCAATTGCCACAGACTATTCAGGCTCAGATTCCGTCTGCAGCTATCGGACAGACTTTCGGACCTTACAAAGAGCAAAACTTCTACGTAGTTTCTAAACTTTTGGATAAAAAGACTTCAGATTCTACATTATCAAGACATATTCTTATCGCGTTTAAAGGAAGTCCTGCAGGAGAGGGCGTTACAAGATCTAAAGAGCAAGCTAAGAAATTAGCAGATTCTATCGGAGCTATTGTAAAAGCAAATCCTGGTAAATTCACAGAATTCCTTAAGTTATCAAATGATCCTAACTCTGCCGCTCAAGGTGGTAGTCTTGGATGGACAACTCCGGAAACTCCTTTCGTTCCAGAATTCTTAACGTATTTGGCAAACAATCCTAAAGGAGCAACAGGGGTGGTAGAAACTCAATTCGGATATCATATCATTAATATTGAAGATAAAAAACCGGGAGCAATGGGTTATAAAGTGGCCAACCTGGTAAAAGCAGTGAAGCCTTCTGATGCTACTGAAGCTGAAACAGATAAAAAAGCAAGAAGATTTATCCAGCAGGTTCAAGGGAAGTCTTTCAACGATTTCGTGAATATTGCTAAAAAAGGAAACTATCAGTTCTCAAATCCTAAGCAGGCGAAGAGATTCGATGGCCAGCTTCAAGGGTTAGGTACGGACAAAGATGCTGAAATCCTTGCTTGGGCATTTGATAAGAAGAGAGAAAAAGGAGATACAGAATTCTTTACCGTAGACGGAACTGGAGATAAAATCGTAGTTTACTTAAACGGTAAGCAGGCAAAAGGCACTGCAGATCCTGAATCGGTAAGAGATCAGATTGAAGTAGTGGTTAAAAACAAATTGGCTGCAAAACAAATTTCTGAGAAAATCGGTAAAGCAGGAAGCTTAGATCAGATCGCTAAACAATTCGGAGCAACGAAACAATCTGCACAGGTTAACTTGTTGAATCCATCTGTAGCAGGTTCTATGGAGCCAAAAGTTGCAGGAGCGGCATTTGGAGCTAAGAAAGGACAGCTTTCTAAGCCGGTTGAAGGAGGGACTGGAGTTTATGTATTAGTTAAAAAGAACGAAATCGTAAACAAACAACCTGGAGATCTTAAACAGTTCACAGAATCTGTTACCCAGAGAAGTGCAGGAATGTTCGGTCAGGCTTGGTTAAAGAGCTTACAGGACAATGCAAAAATCGATGATTACAGAATCGAGATCTGGAACAAATTAGGTTCTCAGCAACAATAAGAAATTAATTTCCATAGAGGATAAAAAGCGGCAAAGTTTTTGCCGCTTTTTTTGTATTTAACGCAGAGCAATAGAGAAAAACATTAATTTAAATGTAGTATATTTGCTCATTAGAAAAAATTTAGCAAGTGAAGTTCAGTAAAGAATTAAAAGCTGGTGTGATCGCACTTATAGCCATAGTTGGTTTCGTGATCTTATTTCAATTTATGAAGGGCAGAAGCCTATTTACTACCGATAATATATTTTACGCAAAGTACGACAATGTAGAGGGACTGGCACAATCTTCACCCGTTTCTATCAATGGTTTGAAGGTGGGGCAGGTTGATAAGATCATTCCTCATACGGCAAAAGACGGTAAAATCGATTTCGTTGTAAAAATCACGGTTGATAATAATTTTGAGTTTTCAAAAAATTCAACACTGGAGATTTTTGAGCCGGGATTGATGTCCGGAAAAGAGATGAGGGTAAATCTTGCATACGGAGGAGCTACAGCAAAAGATGGTGATACATTACAAGGGGCTTTCAAACTGGGAACTTTGGGAAGTCTTTCTTCTCAGGTAGGTCCGGTGAAAGATCAATTACAGACGGTGTTATATCGTGTAGATTCCTTAATGTCTAATGCAAACCAAATCGTTGATGAGCAAAACAGGGCAGAAATAAGAGCTTTGCTTTCAAATCTTAATAAAACAGTAGGAGCACTACAAACAACAGCAGGAAGTGTTAATACTTTGGTTGGCCACAATGATCCGAAGCTTCAGAAAGTACTGGATGATGCAAGTGTTACGATGCAGACAGGTAAAGTTACTTTAGATAAATACGGAAACCTCGCAGAAAGCATTGATACTAAAAAATTGAATGCTGCCATTTCCAATTTAGATGCAACAGTAGGAAGACTGAATGATGTAATTGGAGGGATCAACAACGGACAGGGAAGTTTAGGAAAACTGATGAAAGACGAGCAGTTGTATAACAATTTAAATTCTGCATCTACCAACCTGAATTCATTAATCGAAGACATGAAAGCAAATCCGAAGAGATACATCAATTTCTCGGTATTTGGCAAGAATAATAAAGACTAATACATAAGCCATGCAATATATCGATAATATTATTTTTCTGATTTTATTAATTGCAGGTTTTGGGCTGTTTGCAAAAAGTCTGCAAAAGATATATAGAAACATCAGATTAGGCAGAGAAATCAACCGAAACGACAGAAAAGGAGAACGCTGGGAAACCATGGCTCGAGTAGCTATGGGACAGAGCAAAATGAGTAAAAGACCCATTGCAGGGATGTTACACCTTTTCGTTTACGTAGGTTTTATCATTATTAATATTGAGTTGATTGAAATCATTGTTGACGGAAT